>PIVW01000494.1 GCA_003353825.1 Chloroflexota bacterium | reverse complement strand
TTCTTTTTACCCACCTACGCTCTGGTCGCCGGCATCATGATCACGGTGGGGAGTATGTTTGCGGATATGCAGCAAGGCCAGCAGGTTGCGGGCATGGTCAACCTGCTATTCGTGTTCCCACTTTTCTTTACCGGTCTCATCTTCACGAACTCGGATAGCCCGATTCTGGTTGCTTTGACCCTGTTCCCCACCACCGCTTTTATCACCGTTACCATGCGTTGGGGTATGACAGCTATGCCAATGTGGCAGCTTATCGCAAGCTGGCTGATACTGGTTATCACAGCGGGGTTGAGTGTGCTGACTGCTACGCGCGTGTTCCGGGTAGGCATGTTACGTTACGGGCAGTCATTGAAGTTGAGGAATTTGACCGATATCATTCGCACAGGAGGTGCCTGATGCGTAGTGTCCGCCTGGTTATCAGACATGAGATCGTCAACGCCCTGGGAAAACGCTCATTCTGGTTGATGACAATACTCTTCCCACTGTTTATCATTGCTATCCTCGCAGTTCCCCAGTTACTGGCCGGCGATGAACAGGATCAAAGTCAGTTGACGCGTGCAAGCGAAACGGACCTGCGTTCCGGGTATGTAGACTTGACGGGACGTATTAGCGACCTGCCACCGCAGATCGGCCAGAGTACGATTCAGCCATTCCCGAATGAAGCGGCGGCGGAGCGAGCACTCACGGTCGGGGAGATCGACCAGTATTTTTTGCTTCCCACCGATTTTTTGGAGACCGGCAATGTTGCCGCGGTCAGCCGTGAGTTCGACGCATTCGGCGGCCTGCAACAGGGCGATCTGCTGGCATACATCGTTGACTACAATCTGCTTGGCGATGCCAGTCTGGCCCGGCTTGTTGTCGAACCTACCGAAGGGCTGGTCATGGTTGCAAAAGCGCCTGACTCCAACAACAATGACGAAGGCTCAGTTGGCTTCCTTATTTCATTTTCCGCCATGTTTATCCTGTTCTTCATTATCAGTATGACGGCGGGTTATATGCTGCAAAGCGTGGCCAAAGAGAAAGAGAACCGCACTGCAGAAGTCTTATTGCTGAGTATACAGCCTCGGCAGCTTATGCTCGGTAAGGTTTTAGGCTTGGGGGTCGTGGGTCTGGTGCAGATGACAGTCTGGCTGGTGGGTGGTTCCCTGGCCCTGGCCCTGGGGCAGCGAGGTGGCGGTCTGGGAACGGATGCCGCTGGGTTCGAGCTTTCTCCACCACTTTTGATGTGGACGTTGCTCTATTTTCTGGTAGGGTACCTGGTCTATGCCTCTCTGTTGGGTGCGGTGGGTGCATTGGCGCCCAACGTGCGAGAGGGGGCACAGTTCACTTTTATATTGATTCTACCTCTGGTGATTCCTTTTTTGCTGAACTGGGCGTTTCTGTCTAACCCGGATGGAGGGCTGGCTTTGTTCTTCAGCCTGTTTCCACTTTCAGCACCCACGGCAATGGTGGCGCGCCTTAGTGTGACCTCTGTGCCGGCGTGGCAATTGGCTTTGAGTTTGGCCGGTCTTGCTTTGACGACCTATGCGCTAATCATGCTTTCCGCTCGCTTTTTCCGCGCCGATACGCTACTTAACAATAACAGCCTGGATTGGCGACGCATTGTGCAGGAGTTCAAGCGTAGCGCTAACCACCCATCTTCTTCGGCGTAGAGATTCACTACTGGACACTTCTCTATTGTGTCACCCCTTCGAGTTCCTCAGGGCAGGCTCTGAACGGGTCAAGCACACAACTCACATGATCACGAAAAACCAGTGAAGGGTCTCGCTGCAGGTGAATCGCCAGATTCTTCGCTAAAGTCGGCCTCATGAGCGATGTTTCAGAACCAAAGTCCGTGTCATTTGATGTGCGCCGGCTTCGAAAACCCGCTCAGACCTGTCCTGAGTGAAATCGAAGGAAAGACAGTTGATAGAAGTGTCCGGTAGAGAACGTAGAGATAACGATGTGGAGGAAACGTAACTTTACAGCCATATCAGAGAAAACCTTCATATGTCATTGCGAACGACGACCCCTGGTCGTTTGGTGAAGCAATCCCCAAGTTACAAAAATGGGCATGGTTCATTCTGAGTACTTGTCCCCTCTACAATTTTGGCGTTTCTACGACGTGAGCGCCTGAGGGTGAGAGCGTCCAACCAAGGGCGCTTTGTACTTTGAGCCAGGGATTCCATCCCGTTGGTATAGGATGCCAAAACTGTAAAGATCGATTTCTAGCGCAATGAACCACGCCGATTTTTCTATTGTATTTCTGAAAACTCTGGAAAACTTTTTTGAGCTATTTTTTGCCCCCGTTTACACAGGTGTGAACGAGCAAAACCCCCCTGTATACGGGGGTGCGAACAGCCGTTTTAGACTTTTCCAGAGTTTTCAGTGTATTTCATCCGCGTTTTCTTCTATCCGTGTCTTCCTGAATGAAAACCTGTTATCGACAATTCATTGTCGATGTTGACGCTATAAGCGTCTAGACGACTTCAGCATGAAAGCAACTCAAGTAACACTTTCCGGGCAATGTATACTGGTCGTGGGAACATCAGGCTCGGGTAAAACCACCCTGGCCCGAGCTTTGAGCGAGCTTATGGGTATACCATGCTATGAGTTGGACGCCCTTCATTGGCAGCCAAATTGGATGTCCACACCCACAGATGAAATGAGGGCGCGTGTGGCAAAGGCCGTAGCAGAAACCACCTGGGTAATGGACGGCAACTACAGCCGTACGCAAGACCTCAGTTTAGGGCGGGCGGACACCCTGGTTTGGTTGGATTATCCCTTCTTTGTGGTGATGTGGCAGCTTCTAAAACGCACCATTCGTCGTTCTTTCAGGCAAGAGGAGCTTTGGGCAGGGAACAAGGAGTCGTTTCGCGTTTCCTTTCTATCGCGGGACTCCATCCTGTGGTGGGGCATCAAGACGTATCGACGCCGGCGCACGCAGTATTTACGGATACTGTCGGACCCTGTTTACGCCGACATCACTTTTGTGCGACTGAACTCGCCGACAAAGATGCGGGCATGGCTGGCGCAAGTGTCCATGTTTGCTTCAGAGGACAAGTAACCTCAATGCCGTTGCTTGTCGGCAGCCGGCTGCCAGGGTTCCCAATCGAAGTAAGGTTTGGTTTTAGGATTTAGCCACCACTGCATCGCTTGTTGGATGCGAAAGGCATGGCCTGGGGATAGCTGTTACCAGGGGATGTCGCCTAACTCTAGCCAACGAATGGCCAGTGTTTCGGTGCTGGCAGCAGCTTCGCCCGCCACCGGCGCCGCTGTGAAGAGGAAATGATAGAGGTGGCGAGCGTTAATCGTGCCGGAATAGCGGCTGTCGAACACCCCCAACAACCGCGTGATCTCGACCACATAACCTGTTTCCTCCCAGACTTCTCGGGCGCCTGATTGTGCGGGTGTGTCGCCGATCTCGCAGGCGCCGCCGGGCATGGCCCACAACTCGTTATCTGCGCGCTGGATCAGCAACAGACGCTCTTCGGCATCAAAAACAGCGACATCGACCGTCGCCAGCGGGGTCTTTACCTCCAGGTCGGCGCTAAAAATCTGTTCGATTTCAGAGAGTGGCCGGGCGTCAGCCAGACTTTGCAGTTCAGCAGCCAATGCGCGGATACGCTGAAAGCGCTCGACCTGATAGGAATTGTTGGCCCAGTGCTGGCCGTTGGCGCTGAGGGCCCGCAGTTCATCGGCAATGAGTGCGATTTTGGTGGTGAGGGCGTGGGTGGGTTCTGAGTTCATAACCTGTCATGCTACACTAAGGTGCATTTGACCTGCAATCTCACTTGTTGTCCGTCGCATAAAACATACGCGATCGCATCTGGAGCGTTTGTCCGTAAACCAAACGAATTTCATGCTTAATCGCTTCACTACTGAACACTTTTCTATTATGTCCCCGTGAACGAGTCAAGCACACAACTCACATGATCATGAAACACCAGTGAAGGGTTTCGCGGCACGTGAATCGCCAGATTCTTCGCTAAAGTCGGCCTCATGAGCGATGTTTCAGCATCAAAGTCCGTGTCTTTTGATGTGTGCCGGCTTCGAAAATCCGCTCAGACCTGTCCTGAGTGAATTCGAAGGAAAGACAGTTGATAGAAGTGTCCGGTAGAGAATTAATTGTCAATGGAACCGCAGGATATCAACGCCACAGTCATACCAGCATTCTCACTACTCAAATGCAATACGCTTTCACCCCGCATTAACAGTTAATTATTAACCGTTCACCATTAATTATTTCCTCCACACACCCCACACACCCCACACACCCC
>PIVW01001129.1 GCA_003353825.1 Chloroflexota bacterium | reverse complement strand
TTCAAAAGCTTTGCCGCCAAGATAAACTGTGGTGGTCTGACCGGCCGAGGTGGTATCGACGCGCTTATAGCGGGCCCGGTCCGGGCCGTAGGCGAAGGTAACCCTGTTGGCGCCGCGGCTGATCTGAAGCGGCTTGCCAAAGGGCGACCAGGTGATGGTTCTGCCATCGCCGGAGGTCATGTTGCCATTGGCGTCATAGCAGTAGGAAGCGGTCTTGGTTCCGGCGATGGAGCTTACTGCATGCGGGCCGGCATGGCCGGATGCGCACGATGTGTCCGTCGCGCCATAGGTGTAGCTGCCGACATCGGATTTGTTGGTGATGTTACCGAGAATATCGTAGCTGAACGTCAAAGTGACGGCGTTAGCATCATCCTTGCTGGTATCGGTCTGTATGACCCGGTTGAGATTATCGTAGAGTGCCTCTTCGTTGAGATTTTGTACATTGTCGGCCCGTTTGGTGAGATTGCCGACCGCATCGAACTGGTAGGTTAGATCCTGCACCACATTGGCACCCTTGGCCGAACTGATGCCAGTAAGACGACCGTTTTGGGCATTAAAGAACCTGGATGTCTCTACCCCGTTGCCGAGGCTGAACTTGGTGAGATTACCGCGGGCATCTATCTCGCCGGCGCTCCAGTAGCTATCGCCGGTATCATCATTTTGCACCTCAACAAGCGCGCCCCATTCATCGTAGATGTTCCTGGTGGCAAGCCCGGAAGGATAGCTCAAGGTCAAAGCTCGCGACTGATTATCATAGGTGGTGGAGATGGTGTAGGTGTTGGAGCCTACGGTCTCGCTGGCCGAAGATGGGCGCCCTAAACTGTCATAGGTGCTGGAAGCTGAATAGAGGCTCACCCCGCCCTCGGTCTGGCTAACCGAGGCCAGCTTGCCGATGCCCTTGGGGGCAGTGTCATAGACCCAGGTGGTAACCGTTTCGGTGGAGGCGATCATGACCGGAACGGACGACTCGCCGCTGGCCATGGCCACGGGGACATTGATATAGTCCACCGGGTCCAAGACGGTATCCGTTCCGGTGGAGGCGCTC
>PIVW01001128.1 GCA_003353825.1 Chloroflexota bacterium | reverse complement strand
AAAACCGGCTAGGTTTACATAACAGCAGTCTATATATAGTGGTTATTTATTTTTCAAGTACTATATGTGGTAGTCGTGATCTGCTAAAAAATCGAATTTAGAAAATGGCCAAAGTCCAGATTCAGAGAATAGCCCTATTTCAGGAGTACGATAGCTTATGGCTTTACTAAGCCCAGAAGACGCCAAATCCGTTGCCGAACAATTCGCGGTCAAATTACAGCACCCTGTGAAACTGATCGTTGCTATAAGTGAAGCGAATTGTACGTATTGCCAGGAAGTCCTCTCACTTTGTGAAGAAGTGGTCGAGTTGTCAGCCAATCTTGCGCTTGAAGCTTACGATATTCGCACAGATGCGGCCGATTTGGCGACATATAATATAAATGAGACCCCAGCGATCGCCATTATAGCCAACGGTGGAGACGCACCCGATGTAGATTACGGTATCCGTTTCTATGGCATACCCAGTGGCTACGAATTCATGTCATTTCTCGATGCCATTCACACGGTTGGAGAGGGCATTAATGAGTTGGGGCAAGATACATTAGAATTCCTGGACGATCTTGACCAGGATATCCATCTACAGGTATTCGTCACCCCTACCTGCCCCCATTGCCCCCAAGCAGTGATCCTGGCCCACCATCTGGCCTATGCCAGCCCACGCGTAAGCGCAGACATGGTCGAAGCGATGGAGTTTCAGGATTTGGCCGCTCGCTACAATGTCTATGGTGTACCTCGCACTGTCATCAACGAACATGTCCATCAAGAGGGCGCCGCTCCCGAAGCACTGCTTTTGCAGAAACTACAACAAGCGCTGGCCGTACCTGCTTGACACTTACGTTTTTCGTTTGGCAACCCCTTCTCGTGAACACCGCCCTGCTATCGATATGGCAGGACGGTGTCGCCTTTGCATCCAATCGATAAAGAACCTGGGGTCTCTGGGATTTCGCGTGATACGGATTTCTCCCACACTATATCTAGGCGCTTGACACAACCAGCCACTAGGTGTGGGGGAATCATCAACGGAAATTCGTGATCGTCACGCGAAG
>PIVW01000493.1 GCA_003353825.1 Chloroflexota bacterium | reverse complement strand
AAGGGAGCCCGGCTAATCACCCAGTTCCGGAGCTGCACTTTCACCGGGAACAATCGCATTTTGATGGCGGGGCTCCAACAGCGTGATATGGCTCTGGTCAACGGCGTAACCATGGCGCTTGCAATGGGGGCCATTTCGTACTATACTTGGGCCGTATCCGTTGGTGGTGACGCTTTAGAAGAAGCTATGAAACTTGATCTTGACAAATGGGCTGACGAATCGATTGCACGCAGTGGCTTGATGGGTATCTTTGCCGAAGGACAGCGGGTAGCGGAACGCATCCCTGCCCTCGCCCCGTATGCTACCTTCAGCGGAACCCCGGTTAAGAACCGCCAGCCAACTTCCCTGATCGGCGCGGTAGCAGGACCAAGTTTCGATTTGGCCGAACGAGTAGGAAGAATAGTAACTGGACTTGATGAGCCCACTCAAAGTACACTGCATCAAGCCCGTACAATAACTCCCTATCAGAATGTATTTTATTGGCGGCAGCTTCTTGACGCTATCGAGGAGGATGTAGGTGAGAGACTTGACTTACCAGAACGGAGAACAAGTAGATGACAATTACTAATACTGATAGAGAGGTTACTCATATTGGTAATTCCTCTACTACGGTTTGGCAATACGAATTTCGTATAGCTAGTGAAGCGGCGGCTTTCGTCAGCCTTATCGATGTTGCGACGGGGGATATAACTTCAGTAGACTCTGGCGACTACACCATTACCGGGATCGATGACGACGATGGCGGAACTGTAACCTATCCCACTGTCGCCAGTGGAGACGACCCTCTAACTTCCGACACAGAGATTATTATATTTCGCGTAACCCCCCTGACGCAGCCGATAACGGTAACCAATCAAACGGGCTATGATGCTAATGTTGTGGAGAAAGTCTGGGACAGGCTTACCATGATGGCGCAAGATTTAAGTAGCGACAACGACCGCAACCTGCACTTCGACATTGGAGATAGTTCTAATCCGGTTGTACCCGCTGCGGTGGCCGATACGGTTCTCGCCATCTGGAATTCCGATGCAACCGCACTTATCACGGGGCCAACTGCCAGCTCAATTTCCGCCGCTGAAACTAATGCGGCAGCGGCGGCTACTTCAGCCACCGAAGCATCTGATAGCGCCACTGCGGCAGCGATCTCCGAAGACAATGCAGCAGCCAGCGCGTCAGTTGCGGCGGCAGCGGCAGCCGGGGCACAAACAGCAGTCGTCGATCTATTCGTAGATAGCGTCGATTATACCTCCGGGACATCTACTCAACTTACTCTTTCGCTGGGGGCGGAAACCAAGGACGTACTAACCATCACGTTTGATGGCCTAATTCAGCATCAGGGTGATTTTAGTATTTCCGGTAGCCCGAGTGTAGTCACCTTTACTTCGGTCATTCCCCTGGGCGTAGCTGAAATCCAAGTTGCCTATGGCGTTCGGGCTGAAGGCTCTGGAATTGCCGTAGAGCCAAATCAGTACTTCGCCGACTACCACACCAATGACGGACCTGATTTAGATTTCGGTGTCCTTACTGCCTCAGCTCCGTTCTCGAATGAGGACAATCCTGACATTCGCGTAGATCTCGCGGAAGACACATCTACAACTGACTTTGGAGTATTAACATAATGGCTAGCCAAGTACAATTCCGCAGAGGAACAACCGCAGAGAATGACGCTTTTACTGGCGTCGTGGGCGAAATGACAGTTGACACTGATCTTGATGAAATTCGAATGCACGATGGCGTAGCTGCTGGAGGAACCGTTTTCCCCCATATCACGGAGGGACTGTTTACCCCGGTTCTTGGCGAAGCCGGAGTGACTGTTGGGGATGCGGCTTATAACTCCGGTTTCACTGCCGGTAAATGGACGCGCATTGGTTCAGTGATTTTCTATAACATAGGAATTAGGCTGACCTCGAAAGGCACCGTGACCGGGACAAGTACCGTTACTATAGGTGGTTTACCCCTTGGGCCTACAGCTTTTGTGGATAGAGGAGCGGCTGCTCTCTACATCCATAATGGAATTAATGGAACTAACAACGGAACGTTAACTGGCTTCATCTCGCAAACCGATACCTTTTTTCAGTTCAGCATTAACGATGTAAGTTCTGATACATCAGAGGCGCTGCAAATGGATGACATTACCGACAGCCTGTACATGCAGTTGTCCGGCCACTATACTGTGTAAGGACCGACCCAATGACCACTAAGCTTCCACAAAGCCTACTTCAGGGCTCGGTTGATCCGATTAACTATGGCGCTAGTTCAGCTGCTGCGGACACTGTTAACGACACTGCGTTTGCCGAACTTGCCGCTGCCGCAACGGGTGAACCCACAGTCGATCTTGCCGGACAGACCTATGCGGTTACCGCAGTCCCCTCGGGTATCTACGCGATCAACGGATTCTTTAAGGTTACTGATCTTGACGAGACTGCTGACATTTGTCTTCCGGCGTATAACACTATGAACTGGTATGAGTGCCAACTTGACGCGGGACAGATTGGCATAGCCTGGGCGCAAGATACCATGGCATCGTATAACGGTTTAGTTTATCTCGGTTACATGGCGGCGCTTGGACATAATCCCGGAACTAAGGACTGGACAATCGCTACATCGAAAAATGGCTGTAAAGACTTTTCGCGGATTGAGGAAGCGGAGGATTTTGGTTACTCCGGAGTTGATGTTGCGGTATTTTCCGCTGGGATTGTTCCCCCTTCTACCTCGGGCGGTTCCTATGACGGCGCTTTTCAAATTGCGCTGGCCGTTCATGGTTCGCTGCTGGACTATACTTACCGTGCCTTGGCTGAGTATGAGCAAGACGGGACAACCGGCGGAATAGATCAAGCGGAGTCGGCTTGGTCTCCGGGAACTGTTTCTGGCGTCACCATGGGCGCTGCGCTCCGGGCGGCAGTTGATTCAGCCTACAGTGTGACAACCTCCGGGCTGCCTACGGTAGTTCATTCACTAGGAATTAACGGTTCTTCTCTTGCGGCTGCGGGCAATTTCTACTACGGTTTTCACGGGCTTTCCGGAGCTTCTACCGGGCCACATATATGCTACACTAACGGAACGCCGAAAGACGGAACTGCTACAATTTCTTACGTCGGTCGCATCGGGCTGCTGACCGAGGGAGTTGAACCTACTGTCGCATGGTTTCAGGAAACTACTTCTTCTCGCCTATGCGGTTTTATCCGTTCGCAGGGTGACGGTTACCCTATCCGTTTTTGGGCAACGGATACGCTCAGTCAAGCTGGAATAGAAGGCGCGGCAACTCAGGATGCTCCCTTCGGTAATGACATGGGAACCCTTTCTCCAGTCCCTTGCCGGATGCGGCCAAGACGACAGGGGACTGTTTCAGGCTGGCTCGCCACAAGTGAGACTCTCGATGGCACCGATAGCGATGAGTTACACTTTGCCTTCACGGGCGAGCGAGATCGTGATGGTTCTCCCGGCACCGTAGGACTCTACTGGGGCAGCGTCACGAAGGGTTCAGGCCTATTCGAAACTCTTTGGACTCGCGCAAAAATTGTCAAGATTGCCGATTTGTATTTCTCCAGGGGGAACGTGACCTCATCTTCCAATCAGGTTGGCATTCCTTCGTTGACTTTCTCCGATGCGAATACTTTACACATAGCAGCTTCGACAGAAAGCCCGGCGATCGCAGCTGATTACGATGGCCAAGCCCTTATGAAAGTTATCACGATTAAACTCAACGACACTTACGCCGATGCAGCGGAGCGGAAAATATACGACGATGGAACTACACGACCAGTACATGTACAAAGAGTAACAGAGTACACCGATTACTAAAGGGAGAAAACCTTTGGCCGATGATATAGATCGCTTACTGGGGCGAATGCAAGAACAGCATGACGAGAACGTTAGGCAACATGCTGAATACCGTGGCGAGTTGAGAGCCTTGCGAAAGGATACGGAGTCGGCGATTACGCTGGCTACTAAATCTTTCGATCTTGTTACGGCTATAAACACTCATATGGATGAGCAAGTTAACCCGGTCGTGGAGCAACTTAAATGGCTAAAAACTATGATGTACGGTGTGCTTTTAGGTATTGCTCTATTGTCCTTCTCTGACGCGAGTGAAATTTTGAAATTTATTCTAAAGCTTTTTGTCTAAGGAGTTTAATTATGGCGAAAAATCAAGTGGTAGTTGACTGTCCTGCTGGCGAGTGGACTAATGTTACAGACGCGAATACAACTACGATGACCTATATGGTTATGCAAGGTCCGGTCTATTTGCGTTTCGCGGATACCGCTGCGGAA
>PIVW01001127.1 GCA_003353825.1 Chloroflexota bacterium | reverse complement strand
CCGATGTCAGCCGGTTTCTGTGCAATGACCATATCGACGACACCATCACGTAAGGCCTGGATTGCGTCGGGTGGTGCATCGAAGTTGGCGACCTTGACCACACCAGCCAGGCCAGCGTTAGAAACGGCCTGACCTGCACCACGCGCACTGAAGAGATTGGTACCGTAAATGGCGTTCAGATCTGGCACACGCTGTAGGACAGCGGTAGTCTGTTGAGCGGCGATGCCAGCATCGTCGTCGTTATAGTCGACCCCTACCAGTTCCACAGCGCCGCCGGTGGCCTCGATGGCCTCCACACAGCCCTGCTCACGCTGGTCTGTTGTACTAATGCCAGGCTTGGTGTTCTGGATGTAGATTTTGCCCGAACCGCCCATGCCTTCGATCAGCGACTCACAGGCAATCTGGCCACCCTGGACGTTGTTGGAGCCAACGTAGCTCAGGGGGAAGGTGATGGGGCCATTGACATAGTCGCCATCACCGATGAAGGTGTCTACAGAGATGACCATGATGCCGGCATCATGGGCTCGCTTCATCGGCTCCACCATGGCCTGCTTGTCTGTGGCGGCGATGAGCAAGGCATCGATACCCCTGGCGATCATGGCATCGACGATTGGTGTCTGCTGAACAGCGTCGAACTGCCCTGGACCGTCGGCCATGAACTCCATGCCCAGTTGCTCGGCCATGGCTGCAGCACCTTTTTCCATGGTGATGTAGAAACCATCGTTCTTCACACCATATGCCAATGCCACTGTGAAGGCCTCGGCTGGCGCCTCAGCTTCTTCCTCCAGCGTGGCCTTATAGATAGCGCCCTGAGCCTCAGGAGTGTCCACATTATCGCGAGTGATAACGACATAGCCGGTGGGCACACGTGGGGCAAGAGCGCTTTCACGGCCGGTGAGGGCCAGGTAGGCGTAGGCGGTGGCGATACTACCGATGTCAGCCGGTTTCTGTGCAATGACCATATCGACGACACCATCACGTAAGGCCTGGATTGCGTCGGGTGGTGCATCGAAGTTGGCGACCTTGACCACACCAGCCAGGCCAGCGTT
>PIVW01001126.1 GCA_003353825.1 Chloroflexota bacterium | reverse complement strand
TCCAGGGGTGCTGCCGGGACCACAACGGGTACAAATCTTGAGTTTGTTGGTGCCACTCTTGAGTCAGGCGACTCCAGGGAGCATGGTTTTGACGTTAAGATTACCGAAGTGGCCACCAAAGCGAGTATCAGCGGTTCGGTCGCCTTGACAAACGAGGTCATCAAAGCTGGTGAGCAGTTGACCATCATCGAAGATGGAAAGTTGGCTTCTTATACCTCGAATGCCGACGATACTGTTGCCACGGTGATTCAGAACCTGAAATCTGATATCGAAAGAAACGGACTCCAGGTGGATATCAGCCTGAATGCTGAGACTGGCACTATCGATCTGCAGCACAAGGAGTATGGTTCCGGGCATCAGTTTCAGGCCATCAGTAATACAGCTGGAATTCTGAGTCAAGTTGGTGACGAGATCTACAATGCACAAGATGGGTCGGATATCTCCGGAACCATCAATGGCGAATCTGCTGTTGGTGCAGGACAGGTGCTTACCGGTGTCAAGGGTGCAGCCTGTGTGGATGGACTTGCCATTCGTTATTATGGTGACGGAAAAGACCTGCTTGAGCCCAGCTGTGTTGTGGCAGATATGCAGGTGGAAGGTGCAGAGGGTGAAATGGCACCGGAGCCTAAAATGGAAATTCCCCCTGAAGGGGCTTCCGTGGGTCGGGTCTATGTGGCTCAGAACTCCATGAAGTTTCAAGTAGGCGCCAACCACAACCAGACAGTGGGGATCTCGGTTAAGAGCACCAATACCGAATCTCTGGGGAAAGGCATCAGTAACCGGACCGGTTATGACAATCTGTCGGAGATTGATGTGCGTAATTTCCAAGGGGCGCAGGATGCCCTTTTGATGGTGGATGCAGCAATCAACGAGGTTACGGGGGCTCGAGGTGAACTGGGCGCCTTCCAGAAGAACACCCTGGAAAGCAACCTGAGCAACATCAGAATCGCTAACGAGAACCTGGTATCGTCAGAATCTGTGATCCGGGATGTGGATATGGCCAAAGAGATGGCTTCATTCACCAGAAATCAGATTATGACGCAGTCTGC
>PIVW01000492.1 GCA_003353825.1 Chloroflexota bacterium | reverse complement strand
AAGCCCTACGGCAACATCCTTTGTCTCCATGACGTTAAGGCCGGTAACCCGTATATCCTTCTCTTGGTAGGATGCGATCACCGAGTCCGACGTGTTGATGTCTTCGCAACTGTTGGTGTTTTCATCGACGCACGAGTACGAGTCAAGTGTTGCCTTCGCCATCCAAATGATCTTGCCCTCTGTTAAATCGATTCCTCTATCGGCTTCCGCAGATGTGAAGACCAAACGGGCGCTGAACGCGTAGATCGCGCCCGAGTTTTCGACCGGTGTCAATGGTACCCAGAGACTGTATCCCTGGTTCAGATCGTTGGCGTTTATGGCGGAACTGGCGATAGCGTATTCTGTTGCAAGTATGGGTGAAATATTGCTGCTAAGTGAAAGGACTGGTATCAGCGCTACATCGTCAGGAGACTTGTCGAGATCCTGGATCTGCCCTTTGTCATCTGTAGGCCAATCGAGATGGGTGAGGCTGTAGCGAAGGTGATCGGTATTCTGTGGTTGTAATTGAACGTCGATGTAGACAGCCGTGCCCGTATTGTGGGAGCTAACATTGATTTCTAATCCGGAGCGGTAAGGCATGACACGGTAGATCGAGATGTCCTGGTCGTCGGGGACACCATCGCCGTCGTTGTCAGCATCCCATAGGTTGGGCACATCATCGCCGTCATAGTCCGTAAAGCTGTCGGTGCCGGTGTAAACGTCACTGGTTAAGGTCGGATCCCACTCATCACCATCACTGACACCATCGAAATTGCTGTCCTGCTGCATGGGGTCAGAGAACCATTTGTTTTCGCTTGCATCTGTAAAACCCTTCAACTCCAGTGTATCTGTGATCAAATCGCCATCACTATCAACATCGGTATAGTCTGTGCCAAGACACCACTCCGTCTCGTTGGTCAGGCCATCGCCATCGTCGTCCGCCAGCGGTTGGCTACCGGCATCGACATATAAGCTGCGACAATCGTTCAAGGTGATTGCCGACGTATTTGGGCTCAAGTTGCTACGCAGCGAGTTTGCCGTCCCCTTATTCGACGTCGTTTGCGCTGAAATCAGGCCCATCTTTTGCAAAGCCTCGTCGATGGGCGCAGCTTCGGCAGAATGTCGATCAAACATAGCAAATTGTCCGACCTGCAGCAATGGCTGTGCTACCATGAGTATAATCATAGTCGTCGCCACAGCCACATAAAGGGTACGGCGACGTCTGATCAGGAGCACAGCCAGTGCCAGCAGTGGTAGGGCAATGAGTCCGGGGATCAACCTTGATGAAAATGGCGCCAGTTCCTGTGCCGAGATGGAGATCGCTGCAGGAGGCTGGATACTCTCGCCAGTACTGTTAATCGCATTGTCGGGCAGGACTAAAGCGCCATTTTGTCCAGTTGCTTGGGGTACGGCAATGCCCGGGACCGGATCGCCAAAGCGGGAATAGTCGACGATCATATGCATGCTGGCATCATAACTGTCGGTGACAGCAGGCATGCTAACATCCAGGATCTGACGCCGTGGCAGGCCGCTGGCATCGAGCCATAGCTCACCCTGGCCGCTCATGCCACGCAAAGTTGGGCTGGGATTAAGTTGAACACCCTGTGGGATTTTCCCAACCATGGATCGTTCCATGCGCTGCAATTGCAGCTGGGCATAGCTTTCGCTATCCAATGTGAAGCGGAAACGGCGGAAGACACCCTCGGCAGTGTTCGCCGATTCGATTTCGACCACATCTTTGATTGCATCCAGGTAACCCAGATAATCCCCACCGGGAGCGATGTTACCAGGCTCTGTCTCGATCTGTTGCCAGCGCCCCTGGTGTCCCACGAATGCTTCGTTGTCAGCCAGCACGAACTCGACCGGCGCCTGATCGGAACCGGCATAGAACTGCAAGCGTGCGCGCACATCTTCTAAACCGTCGTAGCGAACACCCTGTGAGATATCGCCGAGGACGCGACTTGCAGTCGTTTCATCCCTTTTGCCGACATTAGAGGGCACAGCTTTGGGAATCAGAGTCTGCGTCGTATCGGCGACCACGTGATAGCTGGTTTGGGCCCTGGCGCGTTCGAGGGCAGCGGCAATGATCTCTTCGGACGTTGATTCACCATTGGCATTGAGCGCAAGCACCAATCCCCCAGAGATGGTCAGGGTGATCAGGATTGATAAGGAGAATAGCATTAATCGGCGTGACTTAAACATGGTCGGTTCTACTCCTTCGGTAGGGTGTGAAGCTTATAATGAATGGTTCTAGGCGCTTATAACGACAACCATTTATCGATGTTTGTGTCAAGTGTCAGGCTGTCTGCAACAGCAATTCCAAATATGGAAATCTCACCTATGATTCTAGGCTTTTCGAGTTCAATTTCTTCGCAAAAGCTGTCGCTAGATGCCAAAACCAGGTCACATGGTGGCTGACACAGTGAAAATACAGATATTCAGCAAGGAATTTTTACTGTCAGATTTGGATTATGTTAAGAAGAGACGTGATCTACACTGTTTTCGGTACAAAAACCTAGTATGTGGCCTCGATTACAAAGCCATATTTGGAATTGCTGCTGTCTGCAACCGAATCCGCATGAGTCTGTTCATCGACAAACAACGCCAGATAAATGGTATGTTGAGAGCTCCGCCAGAGGCAAAGGAGTGGCGCCCCATGAACAGGACTGACACGCGCCGAATATGTTAGGCGGGCCGGGTGCTATCTATTCAAGCGCAGGTCCCGGGCGCATTATTCCTAAGCGCCCGGGACCTGAAGTTATCAATGTTCTTACTGCAGGATGAGCGGCAGCATGATCTGTATCGGCGCCTGGCTCACGCGTACCGCTGCACTCAAGGGCTCGACATTGCCGGCATGGTCTGTGGCACGGCTACGAATGGCGAGATTCAGATCGCGAACTGGAAGTTCGACGGCCCAGATATCGGTACCTTCGGGCAACTCGTCGGTAGGAGGCACGCCTGGCACACCCTCGAGTAGCGCACGGGCAACGTCGCCCAACAAGGCCATGTGCCAGGGGCGGCCGGCAGCCGAACTGACCTCGACCTGTGCCACACCCCAGCCATCAGAGGTAAGACCCCACACCAGGAGTGGATCAGCGCTGAAGACTGTGCCCGGTTCGGGTGAGACGATGGTCGACTCAGGGGCGATAGAATCAACAGTTACGAGGGTCGGTTCTGATGCTTCGCCGACGTTTCCGGAGGCGTCAACCGCGCGGACACGCAAAACATGTTGTGTATCTTCTTCGAAAGGCAATCGCCAGGTGTAGAACCAGCGAACCGTGCCTTCACCTTCATCTTCTATGCGCATACTGGCAGTCTGCCAGGGGTCGTCATCGGTCTGTACTTCCACTCGTTGGATGTCACCACCCAGCGGGAATACATCGGATGCCAGACCTGTCAACCGTTCTCTCGTCCCACCAAGTGTGGTGTCCGCCAGTTCAATCGAAGCGATAGGACCGACATTATCGACTGTTACGACGACGGTTTCAACTACACTGGCGTAGCCATAGTCGTCGGTGGCTCGTGCTCCAAGTGTGAATTGGCCGTCACCAGGGACATCGATGGTCGCAGACCAGCCCTTACTACCCTTTGCCTGTCTCCAGGCCCCCCCATTTACCTGTACCTCGACCTTTGCAACTCCGACGCCACCGGGATCACTGGCGGAACCGCTCACAATCTGCTGTCCGGACCTTAAGGCTGCGTCCGATTCAGGTAGGTCGATACGTACAACAGGCGGCTGGTTATCGACGGCATGGCTTAAGGTATGGTAGGAGAGATCGGGTTCACTGGGTGCAACCAGTGCCTGTATTTCAGCCGTTACTGTCACACTATCGGTATTCGATAGGTCTTCGGCAATGCGAGCAGTGATGGTGATGGGGTCACGGACACCTGGTTCTAGTGTGCCCAAGTCGATGAACCAGCGGTCTGACTGTGGCTGCGTTTGGGCTGAGGGCCAGACGTCAAGACTTTCGAACTGCAACCCTTCGCTACCCGACACGATCAGGGTTGAACCTTCAAGGGCAGTGCGATCTTCATTCGAAATTCGGAAGGTATACCGAATCTGGCTATTCGGGCCCAGTGGTCTGCCATTGATATCCCGGCTGCTAATCTGCGCACTGACGTGATGTGCTTCGGGCTGGCCGTCATTGGGCGCGATACCTTGCGCCAGCGAGGGCCAACTGTATGCCGTAACCCAGGGCCCGGAGACGGGATTGTTTCCGGCAGGCAAGACACTACTGACAATGCCGGTTTCGTCGTCCATGACGGAGGCGACGATCTGTACCGCACCGTTGACGGCAATG
>PIVW01001125.1 GCA_003353825.1 Chloroflexota bacterium | reverse complement strand
TGTCGTACCGCGCGCAAACTCGGAGTGATGTTGAGTACATCGCCCAGATCTGCCAATTTGATGGCTAGAATTCGCTTGGGAGTGGAAGTCAAGATTGAAAGTCAAAAGGGGGAATGTAAAGTTCAAGAGGCAATAGGAGCGAACATCTGCGCGGGTAGCATGATCTCAGATGAATATGTACCTCATGTATTTCAGAGAAACAGTGTGACTCACGCGATACGCAACACACATCACGCACCACCTGTCGCAATCCACACAGATTTTACTTCAGTGTACGCGTCTAAGACTCCCTCGCCGTTGTCACGACCATAGCCGCTGCCTTTGAAGCCTCCGAAGGGTGCAGCGCCGTCGAACATGTCGTAGGTATTGACCCAGACCACGCCAGACTTGATAGCAGCCGCCAGGCGATGAGCCCTGGCAACATCTCGGGTCCATACCGCGGCGGCCAGGCCATAGTCGGTGTCATTGGCTCGGGCGATCACCTCTTGTTCAGTGTCGAATGAATAGATAGGGAGCACGGGCCCGAATATCTCCTCTCGGGAGATAACCATGTCATCATGCACATTGCTGAAGATCGTGGGCTCGATGTAGAAGCCTTTACCATAATCACCCTCGGTCAGGCGCTTGCCACCACAGGCAAGGTTTGCGTCTTGCTCGATACCATTGTGGATGTAGTTCAATATCGTTTCCATTTGCACGCCATCCACGATGGGGCCTAGCTCTGTTTCCGGGTCCAGTGCGTGTCCGATTTTGGCATGCTGCGCCTGCTCCAGCAGCCCCTCCAGCACCTCGGAGAAGATCGAAGCATGCACGAACAAGCGGGCGCCGGCCACACAGCTTTGGCCGGTGTTAGCAAAAGCGGCTCGAAAGGCGCCGGGAACAGCCTGGGCGAGGTCTGCATCGGCGAACATAATATTTGGGGCTTTGCTGCCTATACTCAGCAAGGGCATAAATCGAACTTTTCACAAAGAGTTAAGCGACTTATGCGATTTGACAAATAAGAAAAGACGAAGATAATCATTGGTTTTTTGACCTTTAGAGATAGACGAA
>PIVW01000491.1 GCA_003353825.1 Chloroflexota bacterium | reverse complement strand
TCGATTCGGTGAAATCACCATAGCTGACACGCCCCGGCTCGAAGGGAATTCGCGCCTCTGCCAACGCCTGCTGGTATCCGGCCATCCGTTCATCCAAGTCAGTCAGCGTGGCAGTGGCGTTGATAACGCCGATACGTTGGTGACCCAGGCTGATGAGGTGGCGTGTTACCTGCAAGGCGCCACGCCGGTTATCGGCATGAACGATGTTAAAGCTCTGGTCAATGGCTTGATAGCCAAGGCTGATCGTGGGCAAGGTGGTTGACTGAATATGGGCGCCCGCTTCCAGCGCCGCGCGCATTCCTGCCACGATGGCGCCATCGATGTATTGGGTACGCATAAGTCGCGCAATACCACTCGAAGCATCATCTTGTTCGTTTGCGGGCGCCAGCAGGATATTGTTGTCGTGTAGAGCCGCAATTTGCTCTACACCCCGGATAAAACGCATCAGGTTGGGATCAGTAAAAAGGTACTCTGAGGCATAAGCAAATGCCAGACCAATGATATTGGTTCGTGCTGTGCCAGGCCGATCCGTAACTCGCCTCATGTCATAGCCCAACTCATCAGCTGCCGCCAGCACTTTTATGCGTGTTTTTTCGCTCACATACGGCCGCCTTAAACGAACTCTGGAAACCGTCGCTGACGAAATCCCCGCCCTCTTGGCGACATCTTGGATCGTTACAGACATGAACATAGTCCTGTCAACAAGATCAATACGTGCATCAGAACCCTACGTAGTCGGGTCTAGTCCGACGCTGGACTCGACTTTGAGATTGTCAGCGAGTTCAGTTAATTTAGCTAGAATCCACCCTACCATCTGCTGCCTGGATTGTCAATCTAAGCGACCTGAATAGTCGGAGAAGTGCCTGGCGCCAGATCGGTCTGGGGAATAGTTGTTAGATTCTTTGCGGCGCCAAGGATTGAGATGTCAATGAATTAGGCATTGGCTCGAGTTATGGGGCGTAGTTGCGACTGCAAGTGATCGGCTGTGGCGACGCCATGGTTGATATCCTGAAGCCGTTGCTGACTATCGAGGACGACGGTAGTAGGGGCCGTCATGATGCCGAGATGATGCGCAAGGTCATCGTATTCGAACGCGTCCAATCTAAGCACATGCACCGTATCGCCCCAGGCCTTGCTCAAACGTTCCAGCGTTGGCGTCTGCTGATATTTGCACTGGGTGCAGGCAGCAGTCGTGAAATAGAGAATGGTCGGACGAGCAGGAAGGTGGAGAGCGCGTATCACATCTGGAATAGGTTCCTTCTGCAACTGTCGAGTGCGCCGCTGCAACCAACCTCGCCAGCCATAGAAAGCGATAATCACCAGAGCTGTAAGAATAACGAGAATTACAATCCGCTCAATCATAGTTGGTCAATACAGTTGTTGACATAAAAAATTGACGCCATGACACGGAAGCCTTCTACGACCACTGGCGCAGTTGCAAACGCAAACCTCGTCGATCCAACTGGTAAAATACGAAGCAGCCCAGGCAGAAACCAAGGAAAAGATTGATGGCAGCCAAGGCCGCTACCATGCCCGCCAACAACCAACCCACGATTGGCGCCGTTGCCAAAAAGGCTACAGTGGCCAAAATCAGGAAGATCGCGCCCAGGCCCTGAGCAAAGAGATGGGGCTGCGGCTCATCAGGTACCGGATTCGGTTTGAGTAGCCCGGTCTGCTTGAGCAAACGAGAGTAGATCTGCTTGAACAGGCTAGCAGGCGGGTAAAGCGTGCCCACCAGCATAACCAGGCCGACAAAGGCCACCATCCAGATCTGATCCAGCAAAAACGCTAAAACCAGGAGGGTGATAATCGAGGCTTGATTGAATTTTAGGGCGGTATGGTCGACTAAGGTTTGAGATGATGTGGCCATCGGAGCACCGCTTGATGTGTGTGTGTGCTAGGGTGGTGCGAGTTCGTGTTTCGTGCTGACAGAGTCTGCGATCGTGAATGTGGTGGGCGTGCTCAAGCCGCCCTGCCTGAAGCTTGAAGCCTTCCGCTTAAAGCCTGCACTTGAAGCTCGCTGTCTAATCATAGAGACCGAGACGGACGTATTTGGCGCCGCCATCGGGAAGGAGGGTGACGACGGTGCCCTTTTCCAGGTCTCGGGCGACTTCGAGTGCGGCGTGGACGACTGCTCCGGCGCTAAATCCAACGAATAGTCCTTCTTCTTGCACAAGAAGGCGGGCCATGGCATGAGCTTGCTCGGCATGAACCTGAACATCGCCATCTTTGAGAGAAGGGTCGTAAATCTTGGGCACGATGGCCGTTGCCATGTGCTTCATGCCCTCAATCGCCTGCAATTCGTCTGCCGGTTCGACTGCGATAATTTGGATGTCTGGATTCAACTCCTTGAGTCTGCGACCGTTGCCCATATAGGTGCCACTGGTACCCACTGCTGACACGAAGTGGCTGATCCGGCCTTCGGTCTGATTCCAAAGTTCGTTGGCAGTGCCGAAATAGTGGGCCTGCCAGTTATCGTCGTTATCATACTGATTGGGATAGAAGTAGGCGTCTGGATCCGCAGCTACCAGGTTCTGGACTTTGCGGATGGCGCCGTCGGTAGCTTCAAGAGGGCTGCTGAAGATGAGTTCAGCCCCATATGCCCGGGCCAGTTGTTTACGCTCTTCTGTCACGTTCTCCGGCATCACCAGAATGACACGATATCCTTTGGCTGCACCCACCAGCGCGTAGCCAATGCCGGTGTTGCCGCTGGTGGCGTCGATGATGGTTTTAGCGGATGTGAGTTCGCCGCGTAACTCGGCCTGCTCGATCATACGCAGGGCAGGGCGATCTTTGACCGAGCCACCGGGATTGAACCACTCGGCCTTGGCATATACCTCGACATTCGGACACAATCCCGCGGTCACATGTTCCAACTTTAGGAGCGGCGTGTTACCGATCTGCTGGAGGATCGCCGGGCGCGAGGGTTGGAGTCGGAGGGAGAGGTCGGGCGGGAAGATCTGGGTGGAGGTTGCCATGGTGGGGAGTCCGATCAGTTAGAGGTTGTGAGATGATCTTTTTGCGTGTTGCGTCCCTTCGGCTTCGCTCAGGGCAAGGTTGTGTGGCGCGCACGAACTATTTCTCAATCGGAGCGCCGACGATGTTGCCCCATTCGGTCCAGGAGCCGTCGTAGTTGCGCACATTGGGGTAACCGAGTAGATAGTTGAGGACAAACCAGGTATGGCTGCTGCGTTCGCCAATACGGCAGTAGACCACCACGTTCTGGTCGGGGTGGAGCCCCGCTTCACCCTCATAGATGGCTTTGAGATCGGCAACCGATTTGAATGTGCCGTCCTCGTTGGCAGCGCGTGCCCAGGGCACGTTGCGGGCGCCGCGAATATGGCCGCCACGCAGGGTTCCTTCCTGGGGATAGTCAGCCATGTGCAGCAACTCTCCCGAGTACTCAGCGGGTGAGCGAACATCGATCAGGGGCAACCCCGCGCTCTGGTGCGCCATGGTCTGGATCAGAAGCGCTCGAATCTTGTAGTCCTGGCGTTGTGGGGCATGATAGGCCGCGGCTGGGAACGAAGGGTTTTCTCGGGTCAACTCTCGACCTTCTGCTACCCATTTCTGGCGGCCGCCGTTCATGATAGCAGCGTTCGTATGGCCGAAAAGTTGGAAGACCCAAAAGGCGTAGGTGGCCCACCAGTTACTCTTATCACCGTAGAATACGACAAAGGTGTCGTTGCCGATACCATGCTTGTTACACAGCGCTTCAAATTCTTCGGGACCGATGTAATCTCGGATTAGAGGGTCATTGAGATCGGCAACCCAATCGACTTTCACGGCATTGCGCACGTGGCCGGTATTGTATAGCAACACATCTTCGTTGCTTTCGATTAAGCGCACATTGGGGTCATCGAGATGATTGGCGACCCAGTCGGTGGAGACAAGGACTTCTGGCCGGGCGTACTCAGACATAGTTCGTGGTTCCTCTTAATGTGTGTGGTGTGGTGGATGTTTAAGATTGAGGACTGAAGACAAAAGACAAAAGATTGAGGATTGGAGATTGGAGATTGGAGATTGGAGATTGGAGATGGATTGCACTTCTAGCCATCGTGGGTCTCAAGCGCCGGCAAGGGGTTCGCTTTGGACTGGTATGATGACTGCCGCCGTGGGTGTGGGTAGGCTGGGCAGGCCACAGAACTGTTCGTAGTCGATCAGTTCCGTGATAGTGGGCGTTTCTCCGCAGAGTGAGCATGCCGGGTCTCGAAGGACGTTTAGGGTGCGCACGCCTTGATCCAGGGCGTCGTACATAAGCAGGCGCCCGATCAGGGGTTC
>PIVW01000490.1 GCA_003353825.1 Chloroflexota bacterium | reverse complement strand
ATCACGGTTACGGACCCCAATTTCGGGACTCTTACACGCAATTGTACGCTTATTCTTTACGAAAAACAATCCTGCAAATGACCAGGCGGCACCCTTTCTCTCAAACCGGGAATTGCTGGTAGATACCAAAGATTGGAGATTGGAGATTCAGTAGATTCAAAATTCTGTCCGTCAATCCACCCGACCACCCGACCACGCGACCACCCGACTAACCGACTACCTGACCACGCGACTAACCGACCACACGCGACCACGCGACAATATAAGGCCCAACACATGAAAAAAGTCGACACCCTCCTCATCGGCGGTGACGTTGTCACCATGAATGCCAAGCGTGATGTGATACGACAAGGGGCGGTGGCCATCGAGGGCGCCACCATCGCCGCCGTGGGAGCTGCTGAACGCATTCAGAAACTGGTACAGGCTGACGAGATCGTCGACTGTACGGGCAAGCTGGTCATCCCCGGTCTGGTCAACGCCCATACGCACGCGGCCATGACCCTGTTGCGGGGCCTGGCCGACGATCTCAGGTTAGATGTGTGGCTGTTGGGGTACATGATGCCGGTCGAGCGGGAATTCGTCGGCCCTGATTTCTGCGATGTGGGCACACGCCTGGCCTGCGCCGAAATGCTGCTCAGCGGTGTGACCACCTACAACGACATGTACTATTACGAAGGGGATGTGGCCAAAGCGACTGCAGAAGTGGGGATGCGCGCGGTCCTGGGCCAGACCATACTCAAATTCCCCTCACCTGATGCAGATTCCTACGATGCCAGCCTGGCGCGTTGTAGAAACTTTATCTCAGAATGGAAGGGTCACGCCCTGATCACCCCCGCCATCGCCCCCCATGCCCCTTACACGACCACTGACGAGATCCTACAGGCGTCGGTGGCCCTGGCTTTGGAATTCGATGTCCCCTTGCACATCCATCTATCTGAGACCGCCCTCGAGGTGAGCGACGCCGAACGAGCATGGGGCGCCCCTCCCATCGAATATGTGCAAGGTCAGGGACTGTTCGATGCCAAGGTGATCGCCGCACACTGTGTACACATCAAACAACGAGAGATCCCGCTGCTGGCCCGCAGTGGCGCCGGGGTTGCCCACAATCCCAGCTCCAACCTCAAACTGGCCTCTGGTTTTGCGCCCGTCCTGCAAATGCGAGAGGCCGGTATCCCCGTAGGCATTGGCACAGATGGCCCGGCCAGCAACAACGATCTGGACATGTTCGAGGAAGTGCGCCTGGCTTCGTTCTTGCCCAAAGCCGTCAACGCTGACCCTACCGTTCTCCCCGCCCACGATGTTTTTGCCATGGCCACCATCGAGGGCGCCAGAGCACTCCATATGGCGCAGGATATCGGTAGCCTGGAGGTAGGTAAATATGCCGATATCGTCGTGTTGAACCAGAGTGGCGTCCATGCCACACCCCGCTTCCATCTCGGATCGAACAATATCTACAGTCACCTGGTTTATGCGGCCAAGAGCAGCGATGTACGGGATGTGTGGGTGCATGGGCGGCCGTTGCTCAGAGATCGAGACCTGCTCACCATTGATGTAGACCAGGTTCGGCAGAAGGCAAACGCCATTGCTGCTAAAATAAACGACTTCATGATACAGCGCGAGGGCAGTTTGCTCAACAAAACGGTGGCCATTGGTGGCTTTGCCCAGCAAGAAACGTACGAAATCCAGGTAAGAGTTCGGGTCGACGACATCGATGCTGTTGAAGCCTTGCTCGAACTCGAGGGTTTTGAGATCGTCAAGCAATCGATACGGCAGCAATTCGATACTTATTTCGTGTTCGATGGCGGGGCTGGCGACTACTACCTGCGCCACCGAGAAGACAACGAATTGACCGGGCCGGACCAGGGCTCCCCCAGAGGGATGGGTCTCAGCGTCAAACCCAAGTACGCGCTCACCCTCATGGAAGGGATCGTCGAGCGCATATACCAGGATTCAGTCATCCTCACTCGAT
This sequence comes from Chloroflexota bacterium, assembly GCA_003353825.1. The sequence goes on along the minus strand of PIVW01000490.1, from coordinate 2,312 downwards.
CACGTTATCAGGCCCAGGCTACCTACTCACTTCGTTTTTATCGAGAGTATTTCAAACCTGTACGCGAATACGAAGTTGTGAAATGGCGCAATCGCTACAGGGTAAAATTTGAGAACACCGAGTTCGCGATCAATTTTGATCGCACCACCCGCCCGCAGGGATTGGGCACTTTTGTTGAGATCAAAGCCCGCACCTGGTCGGCCAGTGATGCCGAACAAAAAGCACGTCTGGCTGCAAAGGTGCTGCGCCGCTTGGGCTTACAATCCTCGCAAGAGAAACTGGGTGGTTATTTGGAATTGGTCAGCACCGGTTTATAGGACAAAGCGGCACATAGTCTTTGTAGTAAGCGCTTTAGCGTTTGGGGCGAGCTGGCTATGGTCAAAGATATTTACCGATCAGCAATTCATATTTGATTTTCAGCGCCTGCGGAATCAAAGCCCGGTTGGTGATTATGGCATCTTTCAGCGCCTCGGCATAGGGTGAAGCGGGAGCGCCGTCTAACGATCTGATGGCGTTAAGCGTAGCCGCTTGGGCGGCAGCGGCATTTTCCAAGAGTGTCTTGATCACCATTTCCACTGTCACAGGGCTTTCCTCTTCATGCCAGACGTCGTAATCGGTAACGTGGCCGATGATCGCATAGGACATCTCTGCTTCTCGCGCCAGAAAAGCTTCAGGGATGGCGGTCATGCCAATGATGGCAAAGCCCTGATTGCGGAACACACGACTTTCTGCCTTTGTGCTGAACCTGGGCCCCTCGATGATCACAAAATCGCCTCCTTTGTGTACGGTTTTGCCCGTTGCTAGTACAGCATCGTAGAGGATCGCAGATAGATCGGGACAAAGGGGCTCGGCGACGGAAGCGTGCACAACCAGGCCGGGATCATCGAAGAAAGTGGTAGATCGCATGCGGGTGCGGTCATAGAGTTGGTCGGGAATGACGATGTGGCCCGGTTCATATGCCTCTTGCAGCGAACCGCAGGCATTCATCGAGATAAGATATTCGACACCCAACTGTTTAAATCCCCAGATATTGGCCCAGCTATTCAATGATGTAGGATTGATGAGATGCCCTCTGCCATGGCGTGCTAGAAATGCGACACGCTGTCCTTCGATCGTACCGGTGATGTAGTTGTCACTGGGGGCGCCAAAGGGTGTCAGTAAAGTGACTTCTTCGACGTCGGTCAGTCCGGGTAGATCGTAGACGCCGCTACCGCCGATTACGCCGACGCGGATGGGTGATGTCATGGGTGATGCTCCTGTGGTGGATGAGAATTGAAGATTGAAGATTGAAGATTGAAGATTGAAGATTGAAGATTGAAGATTGAAGATTGAAAAGGGAGGATTCAGTAGAGTCAAAATCTGAAATGTCAATGTGCTCGTAGGCCCTTCGGCCAGGGCGAGCAATTCCCAAAAGAGCGGTCGCTCACCAGCCCTTTTACTGCCATGAAAGAGTCGATCCGGCCTGCTTGTGTGGTAGGAATTCCTCACCCTTGCGGATAGGGGCGAGGAATTTCAGCCTAAAAACAGCACAAACAGCCAACTCTCATCACAGGACAGCATTGCTCTGAACGCCGATCTGACAGAAATTGCCCGCCCTGTTGCAGCAGCTGGTCGACAGCATGGCGGAGCACTTGAAAGGGGGCTTATACTATTTCGCATAGTCAATGACTATGAACTAGAACACTACCAATGAGATGGCCAGGAGTAAATAAATGAGCAGGTGCTAAAAATCCTTGCTGCGTTCTCTGAACTTGTGCAGCTCTTGCCGAAATAGACGCTGCGGCCCCGACCGAATCGCCATAGTAGGGGCTCGTAGTAGAGATAACTTGGGCTTTGGCATCAGTTGTCGTTACCAGGCATGATCCGGAGCCAGCCCAGCAGCCGCCAAAGTTGGCGTCACCAGGGAGATGATACGAGTGTGGCAGCGGCCATTTGAAGCAACCAGCCCGCGATGGCGATGGACGTCAACCTGGTTGTAGCGCAAGGGCTGCCCCCAACAATCGCTCATTTTTCCTCCGGCGCCGAAGAGTATAGCTTCCGGCGCGCAGGTGTCCCACTCTTTGGTGCCTGGAGCGGGGTGCAGATACAAGTCAGCCTCTGTTCGTGCGATCAATCCGCACTTTAGCCCGACAGACCCCGATATCCGTTCCTTGCTGATACTTAGTGATTCTTTGATCTGGTCGGTGATGGGATTGCGGTGGGAACGGCTGACGATGAGCCCCATCTCTCCAGGCCGGTCAACCTTGCTGCAGCGCATTGGTTTTCTTTCATCAGGCGATGTCAACCAGGCGCCCTCATCGCGGATACCGCTG
>PIVW01001124.1 GCA_003353825.1 Chloroflexota bacterium | reverse complement strand
CTTCGCTACCTGAATATCCGAATTTCGAAACAGGTATCAGGCGGGCACCAAAGCGAGATCTTCTGCTGTCAGACAGTGAGATTGAATTGGCATTAAAAAACGCACTACGTTATATACCTGAAAAATGGCATGATACCCTGGCCCCAGAATTTTTAAACGAGTTGCTAACCACCGGGCGTATCTATGGATATCGATTCCGGCCTGCAGGGCAGATCAGAGGCCTGCCCATTGACAGTTACAAAAGCAACTGCCTGGAGGGGAAAGCCTTTCAGGTGATGATCGACAACAATCTCGATTTCGAAACCGCGCTCTATCCATACGAGTTGGTGACGTATGGCGAAACAGGTCAGGTATGTCAAAACTGGATGCAGTATCATCTCATCAAACAGTACCTGGAGGCCTTGACAGATCAGCAAACACTGGTCGTGGAATCAGGCCATCCGCTGGGTCTGTTCAAGTCCACACCCGCAGCACCCCGGGTCATGATTACAAACGCATTAATGATCGGGCTCTTTGATGATCAGGAAAATTGGATCCGGGCAACTGCACTGGGCGTTGCCAACTATGGGCAAATGACCGCCGGGGGCTGGATGTATATCGGCCCGCAGGGAATTGTCCATGGTACTTACAGCACCATCCTCAACGCCGGACGAACCAAGTTGAATATTCCGGTAGACCAGGATATGAAAGGTCGTCTCTTCGTATCATCGGGACTGGGTGGCATGAGCGGCGCCCAGGGGAAAGCGGTTGAAATAGCCAACGGCGTGGCTGTAATCGCAGAAGTGGACGTCTCAAGAATTCAAACCCGCCTGGGACAAGGCTGGGTCAATAGCATGACGGACGCGCCCAGTGAAGTGTTTAAACAGGCAATGAAATCAGCTAAACAGAGTGAAGGAACGGCTATTGCCTATCATGGAAATATTGTCGACCTGCTGGAATACGCGGTCGACAATCATATTCACATCGATCTTCTTTCAGATCAGACCTCCTGCCACGTCCCATATGATGGCGGATATTGTCCCCAGGGAATGACCTTTGAAGAACGAACGG
>PIVW01001123.1 GCA_003353825.1 Chloroflexota bacterium | reverse complement strand
ATCTCTGCTGCTGGGGGTGACATTGACTTCCTCCATGAACGTGGTTATTTGCACTCACATTCTACAGGTTTTGCCTTTGTCTCCCCAGTTTCTCTTCATCGAAAATGGCCAAAGTCGAGGTATTGAGATTCTTTGTCAAACACCGAGAGATCTTCACTCATAGCTTTTCAGCGCAGGCGTCCATCGCGCGCAGACATTATTTCGATGATTAGTTGGAAAGAATAGTGAAAATAAACCAATGCCTCGTGAATATCCTCAGTTTAGCAGGCTGTCGGAAAAGTCACTTCAGAAGCTAAAACACCCCCAGTGTAGGAATAGGAACGAAGAACTGAATCTATGGTTTCTCTGGTCGCTAGGGTTTTGACCCGTGATAGCCAGATCAATAGTAGTTCTTTCAAAGCGCATGGGTGCTTCTCCATCAGCACGAGTACCTCGATATTATAACATGCGGTGTATAAATCACGTGAGAAGCGCGCTACACTCCAATATCCTCATTCCACAACTCGGGCCGGGCGGCGATGAAATCCTCCATCAGTTGGATGCACTCAGGGTCGTCGAGGATGACAAGCTCTACCCCACGCGAGCGCACATACGCTTCCGGCCCCTGGAAAGTCTTGTTCTCACCGATCACGACCTTGGGGATGTTGTAAAGCAGGGCCGTGCCGCTACACATGTCGCAAGGCGAGAGCGTAGAATAGAGCGTGGTCCGTTGATAATCCCTGGCCGTGAGTCGCCCCGCGTTTTCCAGGCAGTCCATCTCCGCGTGGAGGATGGCGCTGCCCTTTTGCACGCGGCGGTTGTGGCCCCGTCCCACGATTCTTCCATCAATCACCAGCACCGAGCCGATGGGGATACCACCCTCGGCCAAACCTTGTTTTGCTTCGTCGATTGCCGCTCTCATGAATTCGTCCATGATGATTGCTCCTTTTGCTGGTCTCGTGTTTCGTATAAGGCATTGTGTACCGCGTTGGCGGCAAAACGGAACATGCAACACGCACTACGCACTACGCACTACGCACTACGCACTACGCACTACGCACTACGCACTACG
>PIVW01001122.1 GCA_003353825.1 Chloroflexota bacterium | reverse complement strand
ACCTCAACGAGCGAGCCCCATTGATCGTAGATGTTCTTAGTGGCAAGCCCGGAAGGATAGCTCAAGGTCAAAGCTCGCGACTGATTATCATAGGTGGTGGAGATGGTGTAGGTGCTGGAGCCTACGGTCTCGCTAGCCGAAGATGGGCGCCCTAAACTGTCATAGGTGCTGGAAGCTGAATAGAGGCTCACCCCGCCGCCGTCGGTCTGGCTAACCGAGGCCAGCTTGCCGATGCCCTTGGGGGCAGTGTCATAGACCCAGGTGGTAACCGTTTCGGTGGAGGCGCTCGCGCCCTGGGTGGTGGCAGTGACAGTTATGTCGTCGAAATAGGCTTTGACCTTTTCAAGCTGCTCGTCCCTTCCATTGAGCCAAGCCCCAAAGGAAAGCACATGGGTGCCGGCGGACATATTTCCTAAATCGATAACGGCCTGCTGCCAGCCGCTAGCACCGCCACCGGAGATCCTGGCGATCCAATCATTGCCATTATAGCCCTGCAAGGCGCCGTCCAGCGCCACCAGCAGTTCGGAGGTATCGGTTGCCTCAAGGCTGCTTTTGTTGGACAGATAGTAGCGGAAGCTGAGCTCCAGATCGGTGTTCTCATCAAGGTCAAATTCTACCTGCCAGCCGCCGGATATGTTGGTGATGGAAGTATCACCACTACCGCCCAAAATGACGCGCAAGTAGTCCCGCTGTTTTCCTCTGGCATAGTTAGGCTCAGAGCTTGATTTAAACAGATCGTCCACATAGGTGAAACCGTCCGTGCCGTCGGCAAAATCGGCATCAATCGGGTTGGTGGTAACCGTTTCGGTGAGGGCGGTTGCGCCTGCATCGTCTGTGCGGGTTAGGGGGCGGGCAAGCACATCATAGGTCATTTCGCTGACATGGCCGCCCGCATCGGTCTGGCTGATCAGCAAGCCAAGAGCATTGTAGCTGTAGCTCCAGGCGCCCTTATCCGGATCGCTGTCATAGACCTTGTTGCCACGTATGTCGTAGGCGTAACTGGTGGTATTGCCGTCAGGATCGCTCATCGAGGTGAGCTGGCCGAGGGCGTC
>PIVW01000055.1 GCA_003353825.1 Chloroflexota bacterium | reverse complement strand
ATAATATCTATCATGAGCAGATTGTCCTTTGTTTTTCAGATTGAATCTGGTTGTAAAAAACAATTATACAATCTGCTCTGTCTTTCTCATTAGCTCAAATGTTCGGCGAAGGTATTGAACTTAGGAAAGGATTAGTCGGCGCCAGAGGTTTGTTCGAGTTGAGTGCTGCGTTGGATTCAGCAGCAACAGCGTAGGCAGTTACGGCCAACCCGATTAAAATGATGCACGCGGTCACAGTAATCCATTTTGCCGGGAATCTCATTTTTCGGACGGACATTTTGCGATCTCCTTATGAAAGTGACAGTCTGGAGCCCCATATTTGATTGATTACCCCGATTGGATGCACACAGCGACAGGCGACCGTGAAACAGAATGTGCCACTGTAAACACACCGAAATGATGTGTTAGCACTTCCCAGTATAACAGAAACAGAACTGTTTGTGCACAAAAAATAAATCTTGTGAGTGTGTCAAGGTATTGTTTTGGAGAGCAAAAATTGCGTACGAAAACTGGGCGGTCGCCATAACTTATGCGCCCAACTGAATTCAAAATCCTTCAAGGTGCTGACTGTAAAATGATTGTGGACGGACTGTTTTGCGCCATTTGGTGGCTATCACTATCCTTTCACAACCGCAATCGGACGCAAGCGCGCCACTTTGTTGGCGATGCCGGCATTATGCACCACATCGACCACCCGACTCACATCTTTGTAGGCGATGGGTGCTTCTTCAGCCAGGCCTTTGAGGCTGCCAGCGCGTATTTCGATGCCTTGCCGCTGTAACTGCTCTTTGAGCTTGCCGCCGTGGACCTGGCGTTTGGCGGCCTTGCGGCTCATTTGGCGACCTGCACCATGGCAGGTAGAACCAAACGTCTGGCGCATCGAGCCCTCTGTGCCTGCCAGCACATAGGAGGCGGTGCCCATACTGCCGGGAACCAGCACCGGTTGGCCGGCTTCGCTGTAGTCGGGCGGGAGCACGGGGTGGGTGGGGCCAAAGGCGCGAGTGGCGCCCTTGCGATGGACACAGACCGGCACAGCCTCGCCATGTACATCATGCGTTTCCAGCTTAGCCATGTTGTGGGCGATATCATAAACCATGCGCAGATCGTATCCTCTGACTCGACCGGCCAACACATCCTCAAAAGCCCGTCGCGCCTGGTGTGCCAAGGTCTGGCGATTGGCCCAGGCGTAGTTAGCGGCAGCGGACATGGCCGCGATATAGTCCTGGCCTTCAGGTGATTCGATGGGAGCGCAAACCAGTTGGCGGTCGGGCAGGATGATGCCGTAGCGTTTGATCACGCTCTGGAAACGCTGCACGTAATCGGTGCAAACCTGATGACCCAGACCGCGCGAACCGCAGTGGATTTGTAACACCACCTGGCCGGGGAACAAACCAAAGGCTTGAGCCAGTTCATCATCGAATACCTCATCGACAACATCGATCTCAGCAAAGTGATTGCCCGCGCCCAAGGTGCCGACCTGATTCCGACCTCTGCTCTTGGCCCGAACACTGACCTTATCCGCACGCGCTCCCGGCATGGTACCTTGCTCCTCAGTGTGAACCAGATCCTCTTTCCTGGCCATCCCCTTTTTTAAAGCCCAGCGCGAACCCGTCTCCAACACCTCCTCCACTTCACCCTCCGAGAGCTTGAGAAATCCGGCAACGCCAACGCCACTAGGGATTTGCTGATAGAGGGCTGTCGCCAGTTCTGACAGATAGGGCTTGACTTCGCCCTCCTCTATACCGGAAGCTAAAAGCCTTATCCCACAATTTATGTCGTAGCCTACGCCGCCAGGTGAAACAACACCATCCGAGACCCGCGTGGCAATGACGCCGCCTATCGAAAAACCGTAACCCTGGTGGATATCGGGCATGGCCAGAGCATATCTCATAATACCCGGCAATGTAGCCGTGTTGATCAGTTGTTCGATGGAACGATCCTGCAAGGCAGCGTTGATAATGGCCTCATCCGCGTAAATACGGGCAGGAACGCGCATATCCTCTCGAAAATCCTGCGAAATTTCGTATAGATAGGCGCCGATTTGTTTCAGATTCTTGCGAGCAACCATTAGAATTATCCCTCAGTTGAATCTCGGTAAATCCGTGTCCATACTGCAATGTGGGAAAACGTGGCAGATAGCGCTGGATGGCGATTTGGCGGCAAACCCTGGTCTAAAGACATTTTGACCATATCCCTATTCTACCACATTTGCCCTATACACTACCCTCAAACTGACCCCAGCAAAAGAAAACCCGACCACTTTGGGCCGGGCGCAATTTCCCACATGAGGGATTCAATCATGAAGGGCGATTTGTCTTTGCCATATAGTCTTTCAGGCTCGGTACCGGAGCGCCATCGGCAAAAATGGCACTGACTTGGGTCACTTCAGGCACTTCTTTGAGCAGAATACGCTTGACACCGATCGTCATGGTCAAAACAGAGATCGGGCATTCGATACACGCTCCCAACATTGTGATCTCTGCCACGCCATCTTGAAAGCCGGTGAGCTTGACGTCTCCGCCATCAAAATTTAGGGTTGGTCGGAACTGAGCCAGCACCTCATCGATTCGATTTTCTAAATCCGGTGTTAGGCTTGAAGGTTGGGCCAAGGCAACGGGTACTGGGGATTTTGTTGGTGCAGTCATAATAAAGGAAAAGACTGTGGCGCAAAACATGCCCGCCTGCTAACCAGCGCTGAATTTGCGCGGGCATCAAGACGGGCATGTTAAATGCGAGCGAACCTTTCGGAATTTACGTGGCTCCCCCTACAGAAGCGTGGTTCGTTAGCACAAACATCACGCAACACGTAAAACGATTAGTGGCCGCAGGATTGGGGAACTTCCTGGCCGGAATGGTCTTCTGAAGTGCGGAAAGAGCTTCCACATCCGCAGGAACTCACGGCGTTTGGGTTTTCGATGTTGAATCCGCCACCCATCAGGCTGTCCACGTAGTCGACGCTGGCGCCATTGATATAGAACAGGCTGATAGGATCGACATAAACCTTCAGGCCATGCTGCTCGTAGACCTCATCATCTTCGCGCGGGTTGTCGTCGAACGTCATGCCGTACTGCATACCGCCGCAACCGCCGCCCTGCACGAACACGCGCAGGCCGTGTGTTTCTGCGACGCCTTTTTGTTCAAGGACTTCTTGTAGCTTAACAGCGGCAGAGGGTGTTACGGTGACGCCGGTGCTAACTTCTGTTAAAGTGGCTGTTGTCATTGTAGAGATAACCTCTCAAATGTTGAGTGATAAACGATAGCATTGTAAACGATCTTTAGGATTAGAAAAGTAAGGAGTTGTCCGTATAAAGTATTGTGTTACCTATTTCGGGTAGACCAGAATGTGGCCGCAGAGTGAGCATGGAATCGCATCAACCCGGTCTGCTGGTTTACGATAGACGCGTTCGCGTGATATCTGGGATCATCCTCCAATCTGCGACATGAGCCTTAGTTGCGGGATTTCACCCTCAGGGAGACCATGCCCCCACGGCTTGTGGAAAACGGCTTGCAGAACTGCATCCTTTAGTTCAGCAATGTCAACACCCTGACGCAGTGGTGTCAGGATATCATACTCACCGTCTCGTAATAGGCAAAGACGCAATTTGCCATCGGCGGTTAATCGTAGTCTGTTGCAGCCAGCGCAGAAGGGTTCTGTAATAGTGCTGATAAAGCCGATAGTGCCGCGCGCGCCTGCCAGCCGGTAAGGTCGGGCGGGGTCCTTGCCATCATAGCCGGGGATTTCCCTGAGCGGTCCCAGGCTGGCTTCGATCAGTTGCCGTGTCTCGGCGGAAGAGACGACTGAATCTTGGGCAAAGTCAGATTCACTACCAAAGGGCATGAGTTCTATGAAACGGATCTGCCAGTTACGCTCTAGTGACAATCTCGCTAAATCTATCACTTCATCGTCGTTGAACCCGTGTGTGACGACGGCATTGATCTTGAGCGGACCCAGACCCGCGGCTTCCGCGGCTTCAAGACCAGCCCATACGGTGTCGAGATCGCCCCAACGTGTTATTCGTTTGAATTTAGAGGGATTCATGGTATCGATCGAGATATTGATACGGTTGAGCCCCGCCCGAGCCAGGGGTTCGGCCAACTGTGGCAGGAGTAAGCCATTGGTTGTCAAGGCCGTGTCGCCTACGCCCGGCTGCTTAGCAATAAATCGCACGATATCGACAACATTGGGTCTGACGGTAGGCTCGCCGCCGGTAAGGCGTATCTTGCTAACCCCTAAATCCACCATCATCTGCACTATAGTGAACAGCTCGTCATCAGACATCAACTCATGGCGGGGCCTGAAGCCCATATGCTCGGGCATGCAATAGACACAGCGCAGATTGCATACATCTGTTAATGATATACGCAGGTAATTTAGATGGCGGCCATAGGTGTCGTAGAGTCCAGGCGCGCTGTCAATCTGCGTATCTGTTGATGGCATTACCAGGGCTATGTTAGACACGGGCGACGCTCCTGGCCTTGATGTCGAGCACAAGGGGTGTAGCCACAGGGTCGGTAGGGTCGGTGTCATGTTCAGGCTGGATACGGTAGGAGCAGCGCCCATCGCCCTCCACAATATGAGCGATACGTTGTGGTTCTAATCTTGACAACCTGCACATCAATTGCAAATCCATATAACACAGTTCTTGATGAACAGGCGCCAACTCAGCATATGGACAATTGCAGGTGTGTAGAACCAGTGTGTCTTCATCTACCTGTACATCAGCCATATAGCCTATCGTGGTAAGGTATTCAGCGACCGCGTCCAGACGTTCTTGCAGGGGTAGAGTTGAAAGATCCTTCGGTGCTTGAAGTGCCGTTCTGCTGGCCAGTTCGCCCATGACAAGAACGATTTGCTCGGGGGACAACGCCTCTTTTAATGCGCGTAGACTTTCATCGGCCAATTGGCGGTAGTTGTTCGGGAAATAAGAATCTGCCTCAGCCGTCAGCGCATAAATCCGTTGAGGGCGACCTGCACCGCTGCTACGACGCACGCGCGGTGTGCTGACCAGGTTGTCGCCGATCAGCAGATCCAGGTGATGTCGGACCGATACCGGCGCCATTTCCAGTTGTTCGGCCAACTCACCAACAGTAGCGTGTCTTTCACGCTTTAAGATTTCGAGAATAGTTTGGCGAACGGGGTGCACTATCCAATGCCTCATTTCTGGCTTAGTTTCGAAGCCGCTTAAACAATTAACTAATGCTCATTATCAGAGCGCAGTGATTCTAGCACGAGGAGCAAGGGCTGTCAATTTTTATCAAATTCTTCATATAAATTCAGTGTAGATCAGTGATCTTGTCCCGTCTGTAGGGTAGCTACAGTTGCTAATCTGCCTGTGCGCCATGCTGAGCAATTCCCACGCATCGGGAGGATCTGCCATCTACTTTCCACAAAAAGGGTGTATCGAGACGGATGTGGGCAACGTAGGATTGCCTGGATACTGGAAGTAAACCTGTCAGCCAAGACCAATCTAGCTTGTCCGATTCGGTCATTGTAATATAGTTAATGCCCGAGGTCATCAGATTATGGAAGAAATGTGAACCTTGAGAAGATTCAGCGTTGAGACTCCTGTGAGTGGTTTCTACAATCGCCCCTACATTGGATATATCAGCCCACGTCACCGGAATACCGATCCAAGGGTCGGCGGTTCCCCAACGACCAGGTCCAATGAGAAGGTAGGGCCGTTTTTCTGTGATCAACCTTGCATTAACGGTGCCGATCTGCCGAGCGATCTCCCTTGTTTTACTCGTATCGAATGTATCTGGTTTGACGAAAACAATGTCTGCCATGTCTCGACGATGCACATTTCCAAGGGCGTGGGTCGAGTAACAGAAACTGGTGGAGATATCGGATGTTGATATCTCCACGATACCCGATTCGGCTCGGGCAGTCATGGGGCGCAGTTGCAAGAAGGCAAAACATGGAGGCCGACGATTGTCTTGTGGAAAATTCACAGAGAATTCCAATTCGATAGGGTTACCCATGCCCATCTGGCCCATCGCCATCGCCTCAACCAGCATATCGGTAAGAGGGAATTGCTTATATTTGAGAACGTTGGCAAATGTAAGAACACGAGGCCCAGGTATTTGGGTGGTATCTCGAATACGGTGCTCAGCCGGAATATAGGTGCTGGCGAGGTATTGCATGGGTAGTTCATCCGCGACATCAGTCACTTCTCGTTTCGTCAGGTTTTCTAGATCACTGATACTCGGCATAGATTCGCCTTGATTCATGTTCAGAGCGTAGAAATAACGTTGGGCATTCTCTAATAGGGTATCAACTGACGCTCTTTGTGGTAAAAGTTGCGGGTGTTTTGGGGAAAACCGCAGTGTTTTCTCTCCTTCTACGACAGAACGTCCTAATCCCAACGCGATAGTAGCGATGCCGTCTTCCGGTTTCATGCGCGAAAAGGGATAGTAATTATAGGATTGGGCAACTCCAGAGATAGCCGGATAGAAGAAACGTCCATAATGCTCGCCGATCAGCTTTTGCACAATCACCCCCATCTGTTCATCCTCTGTCCTGCGCCCAACTCGTTGCGAGAATGCCTTTGGCCCCTTGAAGTAGGTCGAGGCGTAGACCAATTTGATAGCGTGTATGAGTTGTGCCAGCCTCACCTTAATATTGGTATGGTTATTGGGCAACATGTACGTATGATACAGGCCAGCATAAGCTCGAAATTGGGCATCTTCTAGCAAACTTGATGAGCGAACCGCCAGTGGGCAATGTACATGCTGTAGATAAGTCCGTAAGTCCTTTTTTATGCTTTGCGGGAAAGTGGATGTTAAGCAACGTTCGGCGACATCCTTATCCTCCACATCAACAGAGGCAAGATGGGACAGATCGTTATTTTGGACGAAGCTATCAAAACCTTCAGTGGTGATCACCAATGTTTGCGGAACCAGGATGTCGATATCTTGATAGTGGCCGGCCAGTGATTCGTTGCTATTTTTGAGGAGTGAGGCTACAAAGGCCAATCCCCGTGCTTTACCTCCTAATGAACCCTGTCCGATCTTGAAGAACTCCGTTGCAATGTCGAATTCGGCCGCGCCAAAATCGACGATGATACCTCGTTGACGGTCTTCTCGGTGCACATGGATCACTGAGATCAGGTGGCGGCGCATAGCTTCGATATCGGCAAAATCGGATGTTGTGATATCCCGGATCTGTGCTGCTAGAACGGACTCTGCACGAGTGAAAAACCAGCGTGAGAAATCATTCCGCCTAACATGATAGAGTAATGCAGCTTCGGGCAGGCGGCGCAAACAAAATTCCATTTCACGAATATCTGAGGCTCTGTCTACTATTTCACTATCATCAGAAGTTCGAAAAATGAAATCGCCAAAAGCGAGGCTATACTGGAAGAATTCGTGAATTTTGCTACGTAGTGTGGGTGAAGTTTTGTCGATAAATGCTGCCGGAATCAGGTCGGCCTTGACTGCATTTGCAGGATCAGCGCTGGTGAGTGCTAAGGCGATATCAAAACGTTTTTGCTTGATGTCGGTCAGGAAATCCAGGCCAGCGTTATCGTCTAGGACGTGCTCGCGTGGGAATTGCATATCAGAGATGACACCGAGAATGTACGGCTCGAATTCTGTAAACAATCGCATGGCTTGTTCATAGGTTTCGGCCACCAAGATTTTGGGACGGGCCCGCATGGTGAGCATACGATGCTCTTCATTTAGCTTGTCTTCTAGAACAGCACTGGTCTGTTGTACCAAAGCTTTGTAGAGTATAGGTAGCAAGATCGAGGTATACAGGGGTGAGTTCTCTACAAATAGAATAATGCGGATACCGGCCAGTTCTGTGTCTTGCGCCGAGTTCCATTGGTCTTCCACACTCTTAACCAGGGCTACCAAGAGATCGGTATCCCCCGACCAAACCAGAATCTTATCAATACCTGGTGGGCGCACGGAGGCCATCAGTTTCGGGTCTGTCCAATCACTTTGCGTGAGAAGAATGATCGGTAGATCAGGTTCTTCTATTTTGATCTGTTGTCCTAGCATGTGGGCGTCGATATCGCCGACCAACGGCATGGTGATGACGAGATCGAAGGTTTTCTGTTGGAGCGCGCGCAGAGCATCCGCAGCAGTGGCTACCCAGGTAAGCCTGGGGGGGAGGATGAGGTTAAGTCCCCGGTATTCATTGACGATACGCTCCGAAAGGCGGCCATCTTCTTCCATGATCCAGGCATCGTAAGGTGTCGACACCAAGAGGATATTCTGCACCTTTCTTGCCATCAGTTCATGATATAGCTTGAAACTCGAATCGCGACTTCCGAGGAGAGAGTAGGTATAAGGCATTCGGTGTTTTCCTGCAGAGCACTCAATGTGATGAATGTGATGGTACGTGCACAAAACCATTATGCACCACCGTCGACATTTGTAAAAGAGGATATCTCGGTGGGTAAACGGGGTCGGGTGAGATATTGCCACCACATTGGCGCCCTGTACAGCAACTTCCATCTTATAAATGCGGTTGTCTTGCCAGATAGTTGTCAGAAATGCCCCACCCCTACCCTTTCGATAAAGCAGTCGTTTTTGACGCCCATTTTCATTTTATGATAGCATGCGCATGGTGACATATTACGAAGTAAAACAAATCCTGCACGATAGATCGTTGAGGCGGAACAATATCATATTTCTTGAATCAAACCCCTGTTAGCAAACAGTCTGATAGTTGCGATGTAAGAACCGGAGCCTGCCGGATGGTATGGGGTGCCGGGAGGGTGGTATACAGAGTGTTACTGAGATATGGGCTTGAGACTGTTCCGCTTGGGTTGTATGTAATCCACCACCAATTGCCTTGCTTGACCGCCACGGGGAAGTTATCGGTCGGTCATATCATCAAGGAAGAGCACAACAGTGCGGTCATCGTCTACTGAATATTCTGTCTGATTAACCGCTTACATCTCGATATGCCTGATTCACCCAACCATATATTCAAAGGAGACTATACAAAATGTCAAATGTCATGAACCTGGTTATTGCCAGGGATCCTGAACAGAAGGAATTCCACCAGGCAGTGCATGAGGTTTTCGACTCTGTCAAGCCGGCGCTGGATCGTAATCCCGAATACCAACAATCAGCTATCCTCGAACGAATTACTGAGCCCGAACGTGTGATTATGTTCCGGGTGCCCTGGATGGATGATGATGGTGTTGTTCGCGTAAATCGTGGTTTTCGTATAGAAATGAGCAGTGCCATCGGCCCTTACAAGGGTGGTCTACGATTTCATCCCTCTGTTAACCTCAGTATTCTGAAATTCCTGGCCTTTGAACAGGTATTCAAGAATGCACTTACGACTCTAGCGATGGGAGGAGGCAAAGGTGGGTCCGATTTCGATCCCAAGGGTAAGACCGATCATGAAGTGATGCGCTTCTGCCAGAGTTTTATGATCGAATTGAGCCGGCACATCGGTGACGATACTGACGTGCCCGCCGGTGATATCGGTGTAGGTGCTCGCGAGATCGGCTATCTCTTCGGCATGTACAAGCGCATCCGCAATGAATTTACGGGCGTACTCACCGGCAAGGGTTTGGATTGGGGGGGAAGCCTGATCCGGCCCGAAGCAACGGGCTATGGCGCCGTCTATTTTGCCGCAGAGATGCTAGCAACTCGTGGCGAGACTTTAGAAGGCAAGTCCTGCCTTGTATCTGGTTCGGGGAATGTGGCCCAATATGCTTGCGAAAAGCTGCTCGATCTTGGCGCTAAACCCATTACCTTGTCAGATTCATCCGGCTATATCTACGATGAGGAGGGTATCGATCGCGCAAAGCTCGACTTTGTGATGGATCTGAAGAACTTAAAGCGAGGACGAATCTGCGAGTATGCTGAAACTTATCCCGACAGCGTATACACACCGGTCGATGCTGCTCTAGGTTACAACCCCATTTGGGATCATAAAGCCGACTGTGCCTTTCCCAGCGCCACCCAAAACGAGATCAATGCCTCTGACGCCCAAAATCTACTCGGCAATGGCGTCTATGTGGTGAGCGAAGGCGCCAACATGCCTTCGATGCCCGATGCCGTCGACATCTTCTTGGATGACAACATCCTGTACGGGCCGGGAAAAGCCGCCAATGCCGGCGGTGTGGCTGTTTCTGGTTTAGAGATGGCGCAAAATAGCATGCGTCTCTCCTGGACACGGGAGGAAGTGGACAGCCGCTTGCAAACGATTATGCGAAGCATTCACCAGACCTGCGTTGACACCGCCGAGACCTATGACCAACCGGGCAACTACGTGGTCGGCGCTAATATTGCCGGTTTTGTTAAGGTGGCTAATGCCATGCTAGATCAAGGTCTGGTTTAAGCTGAGGAACGTGCGGCACAAGTAAGTCTCAAATCGTACGCTATCACACGAATGTCTCGGTTAATGTGGGATAATTTGTGTGATAGTGTACGCGTGGGCTGCACCAGAAATATTCTGAAGTGATGGTGTTCAGATTCATAACTGTTGCTTTCCCTACCCTTTTGGATCTACTGAATCCGCATAATTATTCCTCATTGTCCTGTAGCTCTAGCTGCACCCACACAGGGAAATGGTCACTGGCGTCCGCCTCTCCTACCGTGCCGGATGTGATTTCAGAAAAGCCTCGCGCGAGGATATGGTCGAAGGGTGGCAGCTTAATACCCAGCTTTGATATCGTCGACCCAGTATCTGCTGCCATCCGCTCCATACCCACGGCCGCGAACTGATCGGCCATACTTTGCATGCTACCCTCGCTGGCGGTATTGAAGTCACCGCCGACGATGGTCAGGCTATCTCCTGCACCGATCTCTTCGACAATAGCGTTGATCTGAGCTTCGCGATAAGATGGGGGTGTGGTGAAAGTTTCGGTGTGCGTGGAATAGAGTTCAACATCGGACGCGCCGGCATGGATAGTCGCACGAACAGCGATCCGCATCTGGCCATTTGCCGGATGCCGGTTCGGAAGAATCACTTTGCGTGTATCAGACATCGGCCAGCGGCTCAGGATGGCGTTGCCGGTATTGCGCCCTTCTCGAGAAACAGAGGCTGGATAATACACGTAGTTGTAACCCAACTCTTTCGCTAATTGTTCGACACCTGTTTCATCCATCTCTTGCAGCATAATGATGTCCGCACTTTGAAGCTGTTCCAAAGTCTGAAAATTCTCAACTGCTTTGGCCACCTCTTCACCACCCTTGATATTGTAAGTGACGACAGTTAGCGAGTCGGGATCGGTTGGCAATTCGGGCGCGTACCGTCCCTCGAATTTCGGTGAATCAGGCTCTTCGTAGTTTTTGGTTTGAACTAGTGGCAAACTCAACTCAGTGATATCGAAAGCCCGGGCTGCGGTCTGGGGGCTGTCGCTTGAGCTTGACTCGACTGCAATTGGGACTTGGTTGCAGGCTGAGAGGAGCGCACTAACGAGAATCACTAATGTGACCCAATAGAAACGAATAGGGATCAGCTCGCGTGAACGACAAGCGCTGTTGTTGATCCTGGAATTTATATTCATAATCTACGACGGATGTCCTTTCATAACATGCTGCATTTTAGGGCATCTGCTGTGATTTTGCCATGCTGAGAGAGTTAGACCCCTTTGCTCGTTCTCTCAAAGAGTGGCATTGAGAGAAGTCCTGGCGAGATGACGAAGAGTCCGCCGCTCTGCTCGATCAATTCCTGACCGAGTACAATGACCGACCCCGCCAAGGTTGCCCTAAACATACTCAACACCTCGTAACTACCAATTCGCTGTAGGAAAGTGACTTATCAACGCTCAAATCTATCAAAGATTGTGCATATTTTTAGGCTTTAATCTGCATGAATCTGTGAAATCTGTGATTAAATGAGGACTGGCTTGATAATTACAACATCTCTGCCATATTTGGAGTGCTATCTCACGTTAATTTAGTTTGACAGTCAGATAGACGAAAGCTATCATGACTGTAGCATCAAGGATAGGTACAAGGAACTGTTTGTAGAAGTGTAGAGATTATTACATAAAACAGCAACCTAATGATTGGATTCAACACATTCTAACAGTTTTTTGTAAGTTAATGCACTTTTCACTGCCAGACACATTTACAATTGTCAATCTGAGTATTTTCTACAGGTCTGTACTTGCCCCTTTATTGAAGGAGTCTCTTTTCTATGAGACATATTATCAACGTCACGATCTTGATCATTGTCGCCAGTGTGGTCGCGCTCATCGTGGTGAACAGTTTTGATTTTATGCCCATCGCCGCCAGCGCCGAAGCCGGGCCCATCGACTGGCTGTTCGGCCTCCATATGAACGTTATCGGCTTCCTGTATGTCCTGGTCAATGGCATTTTGCTGTACAGTGTTTTTGCTTTTCGGCGCAAGAAAGGGGATGAGAGTGAGGGCGCTTATTTCCATAGCAACACCGGTCTCGAAATCGCCTGGACGATCATTCCCTTGATCATCGTCATGGTCTTTGCTTTCATCGGAGCGGTGGTTTTAAATACAGTCACTGAAGCAGCGCCAGAGCAAATTGAAGTACAGGTAACGACGCAGCAATGGTCATGGGGCTTCGAGTATCCTGATTTGGGTGACTGGAATGCTGAATATAGCGGAGAGCGCGCCGGCTCTGTCGAACTCAATCTTCCCGTCGGCCGCCAAGCCAAACTACTTATGACCTCTACAGATGTTACCCATTCCTTCTGGGTGCCTGAATTCCGCGTCAAGCAGGATACCGTACCCGGGAAGATCACGACCCTGCTTATCACCCCTACCGTGGTGGGCCAGTACAAGGTCAGGTGCGCGGAGCTATGCGGCAAATCTCACGCTTATATGATGGCCAATGTCAATGTGATGACAGAAGAGGACTTCGATCGCTGGGTAAAACGTAAACTTGGTATTGCTGTCGAACCATCATCTGAGGAATTCGATGATCCTCAGAGTGAGTTCACCCCCGAACAAATCGGCGCCGATATCGCCAGCACTTCAGGTTGCATTGGCTGCCATTCGGCTGACGGCAGTGACATGGCCGGTCCCACCTGGCAGGGCGTCTTTGCTAAAACCGAAGACCTTGAAGATGGCAGTTCGGTGGTGGTAGATGAGGATTATCTTAGAGAGTCCATCATTGATCCCCACGCCAAGATCGTCGCCGGATTCAATGATGTCATGCCCGACCAATACGGCGATCAACTGAGCGATGAGAAGATCGATCTTCTCATCGCTTATATCAAATCGCTACAATAACTGAGTTTTAATCGACGCACATTGCCCCTTGGATGTGCGCCGTTCTTATTTCCTCTCCATCCATTATTAGGAGAAGCAGTCTATGTCACGAACTGCTCGTATAATCATCGGCTTTATCTTGGGTTTCCTGGCTGGCGCCATCATCTATACGATCATGCGGGCCATCCTGGGTCTACCAGCGTTTGCCGAAACCCCAATTACGTTGGGGATCGCAGGACTGGCTTTTGGTCTTGTCGGCTTGATGTTAGCCATCGAACCCTCTTTGGGCTTACCGAGAGGCATTATCGGCATGGCTCTGGGTTTTGTCATCGGTATTCTGCTTGTCTATATCGCTCGACTGGCAACGGGCAGTTTCCCTGCTTATGATCCTGAATCCGCCTGGGTGGTTGGTGCACTGCTCGCCCCCATCGGTTTTGTAATCGGCGTAGGTGCAGTAACCGATTGGTTTAAGTGGATCGTAGGGAAGGAGACCCCTGAACAACATGGGCCGCCTGAAGGCAAACCGGGTTGGGTGCGCTACTTTGGCTTCGACCAGAACCACAAGGTGATAGGCGTGCAGTACACTGTCACCGGCATCATCCTGCTGGGTGTTGCCGGTACCCTGGCCATGATTTTCCGTACCGAATTGCTGGCTACCAGTATGCAGTACCTTACCCTGGACACATTCAATACCATGATCAGCATGCACGGTATTGTCATGATCGCCGCCATCTTGCTGGGTATCGGTGGTTTGGCCAATTACCTGGCGCCACTCATGATCGGCGCCAGTGACATGGCCTTCCCTCGCCTGAACGGATTCGCCTTTTGGGTCACGCCACCTGCTGCGATCCTCGTCATTATGGCCATGTTCTTCGGCGGCTGGGATACCGGTTGGACGGGCTACGCGCCCTTGAGCGTGTACTCCGCTATCGGCGTCGATTTCTTCATGATCGGCGTATTCGTGCTGGGCTTCTCTTCGATCTTGGGCTCACTCAATCTTATTGTGACCACGCTGAAGATGCGGGCGCCCGGTATGACCCTGTTCCGCATGCCTATTTTTGTATGGGCCGTCTTAGCCACATCCATGATCCAACTCACGGCTACCCAATTCATCGGACTCTCCTTCATGATGGTGGTGCTGCAACGTGTTTTCAACATGGGCTTCTTCGACGTTGCTCAAGGTGGAAACCCCATACTCTACCAACACCTCTTCTGGTTCTATTCCCATCCGGCCGTCTACATCTTCATCCTGCCCGGTCTGGGTATCATCAGCGAACTGCTGCCCGTTTTCTCCCGAAAGCCACTCTTTGGCTACAAATGGATCGCCCTTTCCAGCATGGCGATCGCGCTCATGGGTTTTCTGGTGTGGGCACATCATATGTTCACCTCGGGCATGGCCGATTCCCTGCGCATCCCCTTCATGTACAGCACCATGCTGGTTGCCATCCCCACCGGTGTGAAATTCTTTAGCTGGCTGGGCACGGTCTGGCGAGGCAAGTTATTCTTCCCTACTCCCATGCTCTTTGTACTGGCTTCCATTGCGGTGTTCCTCATTGGTGGTCTTACCGGCCCGCCGCTGGCCACGGTGCCCACAGACCTGCATCTGCACGATTCCTACTTCATTGTCGGCCACTTCCATGCCACCATGTTCGGGGGGTTCGTGTTTCCCTTCTTTGCGGCCTTGTACTTCTGGTTCCCGAAGGTGACCGGGCGCATGTACAACGAGCGCCTGGGCCAGGTTCATTTCGCTTTACAGACGGTCGGTTTCTATGTCATGTCCTTGACGATGGCTCGGGCAGGTCTATTGGGCATGCGCCGCCGCATCGCCGATTATGATCCCGATCTCGGTCTAGAGAACATGCAACTGATCGTTACCATCTCAGGGTTCGTAATCTTCATCGGCGTGCTCATCGGCGTCTACAATCTGTTTGTTAGCGCAAAGAAAGGCGAGATCGCCGTTTCCAACCCTTGGGGCTCGCGCTCGCCTGAGTGGTTGATCCCATCACCCGTGCCAGAGCATAACTATGCCGAGCAGTTTGAGGTCGTCGGCGATCCTTACGATTACGGCTTGCCCGGTTCCTCTTACGTCAACATGTCCCCCAGTAGTCAGAGTTCCGCCTCGACTACTTCACCCGCCCGTTAGTCTTTTGTAGGAGTACGCAGTCATGAACGAAACCAAAGACATGCAGGCCGACAAGAAGAAATACTTCCACAGAGGCTTTTATGTGCTCATTGCCCTGTTGGTATTGGAAGTGTTCGATTACTTAGTCGCTATATGGGCCAATGGTTCCATTCCTATCTTGTTTGTCCTCGCCCTGATTAACGCCGCCTTGATCGTGCAGTATTACATGCACATTTCTGACGTATTCTCTGAAGAGGGAGGTCATTGATGGCTACTGAAGTCCACGCTCACGACCACCCTGCGGAAACCATCTCTGCGGCCGCGCGCCTCAACATGAATCGCATCGGCCTGTGGCTCTTCCTGATCTCCGAAACATTCCTGTTTGGTGGCATTCTTATCTCACGCTTTGTCTTGTGGGGCAACACGCGCCCCCATCTTGACCAATTCCTCGGCATAGCGGTCACAGCCATACTGCTGATCAGCAGTTTCTTCATCAATCGCGCTGAAGTCGCTATCAAGCATGATGATCGCAGCGAATTCCTGCGGAGTATCATCATTACAATTGTACTAGGCATGCTGTTCATCGTCGGTGTGGTGGGGCTCGAGTGGCAATCCGCTCCTGTCAATCTTTCCACCGAAGGTCCCTTTGCAATCTATGGCGACGTCTTGTTCTTCATGACCGGGATGCATGCCTTTCACGTGATAACGGGCATTCTGCTATTGCTTATCATGGCCTACAAAGGCTATAAGGGAATGTACAACTCCAAAAAT
Source organism: Chloroflexota bacterium (assembly GCA_003353825.1). Next base: position 2,527 of record PIVW01000055.1, on the reverse strand, counting down.
TTCTGGGGTATTGAAGCAGCCGCCATCTATTGGCACTTTATCGATGTGGTCTGGGTGTTCTTCTTCCCCGCGCTCTACTTGATGGGTACGACTGTTGGTCCCGGGCATTAATACAGCGATCAGTAGGCATTCGTGCTTTGAACGGGATGGTTCTAAAATGAGCCATCCCATTTTATTTGCTATATACTGAGCGCTTACGTGGCACATCACACGTAACCTCTACTGATCTCACAGCATCCCAGTTCCAATGCCAGAGTTATTGACAGCGATTTTATCGACCTGGGAATTTCGCCCTGAAGTCTTGATAGTCCCACTTGTATTCGGAATCCTGTATGTGCGCGGCTGGGTGAAGCTCAACAGCATTACTTCTAGTCACCATAGAACACGTATATCGACGCGGCAAGGGCCAGATAGCCGCGTGCTACAACCTGACCAAAAAGAACTGGTAGAACCCTGGCGACTCGTCAGTTATCTTGCCGGATTAGCTCTGTTAATCACCGCGCTACTTTCCGGCTTGGATGCCTATGCTTCGATGTTGTTTTCGGTGCACATGGTCCAGCATTTGCTCATCATCATGATTGTGGCACCTTTGCTGTGGCTGGGCAACCCCTATCCTTTTGTGATGTGGGGATTACCACGTTTTTTGAGATTGAAGACAAGCAGGTTACTAGCCCGGCCTTCGGGGTTTCGTCGAGGGTTGAAAACCATCACCACACCCTTTATCGCCTGGATCGTATTAATCGCCGTCACATGGGTCTGGCATGATAGTAAAATGTATGATGCCACTTTGCGTAACTCGCTCATACATGATCTCGAACACCTCACTTTTTTTGTCGCCGGCATGCTGTTCTGGTGGCATGCTGTAGGTGCAAGTCCCTTTATCCACCGCCCCTTGAGCCATCTCAAACGCACAGGCTATGTGATCGCTGCCATGCCGCCCAATATGGCTTTGGGAGCGGCTATCGCCTTCGCCGCCGTTCCGCTCTACGAATACTATACGACCGTGCCCCGCATCTTCGGAATTTCGGTGATGGAGGATCAGATGATAGGGGGGGTGATCATGTGGGTACCGGGAACGATGATGTATCTAATCGCTGCACTGGTACTGGGGGCGCAACATCTACGAGTGGAAGAGAAAAAAGCACCTTTACCGCACGCGCATTGGGCTACTGACGAAGCAGTGCCTGTTCCCGGCATAGAAAACAATAAATCCTCAGGGACAAACCGGACCGGTTAATCATCATGGCCAAACACTCAGTCTCCTGGCTCTACCGCCTTACGTTGATCCTCGGACTTTTATCGATTCCCAACCCGCCGGTTTCGGCACATGGCGGTGGCGAACCCCAATTGACTAATGAGCTGGTAGGGCCATATCTGCTATCTGTCTGGACCAATCCCAATCCCCCAAAAATGGGCGAATTACACACCACTCTTGCGCTAGCCCTGGCAACCACGGGCGATGCTCTCACCGAGCCTGAGATCAGGGTCATTGCTACACACGCTAATGGGGATGCGATCTCAGCACTCGCCAGCCATGAAGGGGCGCTGACACCTTTCTTCTACGAAGCGGATATTGCATTCCCTAGGGCGGGTCTATGGCAGATACAAGTCACCGTACAGGGTACAGAAGGGGGGGGGGACGCCGAATTCTCGTTAGATGTACAGGAGCAGGCCAGCAACTGGCTGCTAATTGGCGTGATCGGTGTTGTTGCAATCGCCGTTCTATGGGTTATCTATATGTTGTATGCTGGCAGGAAAGAACAACACACAGAAGAAAAACCATCCCCGTAAGGACGCATTTATGTGGCCTTACGGGGTATTCCTATTTCCACTTAATCGTACAACCCACCGGTGGCGTGGAAGCGACCGCCGGTGATTGTCCGGCCAACATCGCGTCCAACGCATCTCGTAGGTAGTGGCTGCTCACCGCCGCAGGCTCTTCGTAGTTATCGTCGATGGCGCCGTGGTACCGCAGTACACCACCGCCATCGAATAGAAAGACTTCGGGTGTTCGGGTGGCACCGTAGGCCGTAGCAATCTCTTGGCTTTTATCGCGCAGGTAAGGGAAATTGAAGCCCTTTTCCGCAGCATGAGATTTCATATTTCCAAAGTTATCCGAGGGATACTTGATGCTATCATTGGCGCCAATAGCGAGGATTTGAACATTCTGGTCGGCGTAATCGGCCTGAATCTGTACCATGCGATCTTCCCATGCCAGCACGTAAGGGCAATGGTTGCAACTGAAAATAACGGCAACGGCCGCTTTATCCGCATAATCTGCTAGCGAGTGTTGCTGGTCATTGACGCCCCGCAGGCTGAAGGCAACGGCGGTTTCTCCAATATTCATGCGACTGTTCTCCTGAAAAGTGAGTGTATCTGTGATTAGAGTTGAGTACTGGGTTTGCCTATTGGGCAGACAGTAATGCCGAACGAATCATGTCTGGCGACGGCAAAGGCGAAATACGCCCGTCCCCCCAGTGGTAGGCGCGGCAAGTTAGGGCTGTGGCGGCTGTCACGGGGGGTGGAT
>PIVW01000489.1 GCA_003353825.1 Chloroflexota bacterium | reverse complement strand
GGGACCATAATCAACGCAATTGCCACACCACATCTTTTTTACATTCGGCATCAAGTAAGTTTTGTAGTTTTGAACTTCCGCCACATCCACCGCACGATACATGCTCCCTTCTATCTCATTATTAGCTCGCGCCCATTGTGTAAGCACTGTGGCTGCAATGCGTTTGTTTGCTGTGATCGATACCGTGCCGTCCCAAAAGTCGCCTAAATTTTCAGACACCGCCATGACGAAATGGAGCCAAAAGTGTATTAGGCAACATCACTTTGAATAAGCCGTTTCGCCCTATGGTCGTATCTTCTCAATAACTTGGGGGAACTAACCCGTCCACGAAGGTGGACGTTCGGCGTAGGTTCGTAGAACCTCGCCCCCAGAGCCCGAATTCATTCGACGAGTGCCCCGGAATATTGAGAAGATACCTATGGTCAGTATAAACATCGCCAATTACCGGGATTTCATTGAGGAAATCGCCCGCAACCAGCGATGTTAGCTCTGCATTCAGTGTTTAACCTCTCGCTGACCAATACACAAATGCGCTGAATCGGTCGCCAGCGCTAACCGCTTCTAAACCATGCCTCAAAGTGATAATACCGCCCGTTCGACAACACGCGATTAAAGCGACTCCTTGATGTCCAACTAAAGTGGAGACCAGGGACAGGAAATTACCAGTCGGCATAATCACGCTGCAAATGCAGTATATATGTGGGGAAATATTCGCCGCCTGACTTCCACCAGCGAGTGAACCAGACCCGTTCGGACTGGTTGCGAAACGCCTCGTGCCAATCATGTTCTGGAGTTTTGGATTCATTTCCGGCGACACGATCGGTTAGCAGCCAGGCAACTTGGTAGTCGGTACGCACTTCGTTATAGAAAAACAGTTTTGTCGATAGCGCCGCCCGCCATCCGTTGTAGTCATCTTTATCCCCGAGTACATAGCCACCTTGCCCTGATGAAAGTATACTCGCTTCAGATATGACGCCAGGTTTCCCCCCCGTTGTCAGAGCGTCCTTCATAGACTGGGGGAAATAATAGGAAACATGGGCGCCATGACTGCCAGTGCATGTGCCAGAGCCCTCTCGACCCGGCTCCCAATAGTTGTGCCAGGAGATGCCGTCGGTATAGTCACTATAGTATCTGTTGTAGGCGCCGGGCGACCAGAAGCCTTCCATAACAGCATAACCGCTAACTCTCGCTGTAGTTAATTGCTCCTTGCAAGTAACTCCGTTGTCCGATATTTGCTTGCCGTTTATAAAAACGCCTTCAGCATACTGTTCTTGCGACATAGGGGGAGAGAAGACGCGAATGTTTTGGTTTGCGCGATTCGAATGCACATGCTCCCACACCGCCTTAAAGTACGCACCCATATCCGCCCAGGCTTCAAAATCTTCAACATAAGGCTTCACTTTTCCGTTACTATTTCCATAGACGTACCACTCCAAATTAGGTTCATTGGCCGGCTCGAATCCCCATTCCACGATGCCTTGCGATTGATTAAATTTGTGGATGGCGATGATCTCGTTGGCGATGTCAACCGGAGGACGAAAGCCACCTTGATCGAGTTCGGCATGGACACAACCCCTCCCAACTATCTCGACATCCTTGAGATAGTTGTCAACCGGATCGAAATTGCCGGGAGAGGGGGTAATGCGAATGATGATTTTGACGCCGGCAGCAGAGGCATTTTTTAGATAAACTCCGATTTCATCACGACCCCATGTGACTGTCGGCTCAGCACAACCATGGCGCTCCAGATTGTAGGCTTGAGGGCTTTGTACAACAATTACATTCGGCCAAATGCCGCCATTTTTACCATCAATGGGCGCCAACTCGGCAGGATCCCAATGAACATCGGGCAGATTCCCCAGGTGCATGCCCGAATACTTCTTAATAGGTTCGGGGGGAACCGCTTGAGCGCTTTGTTGGGTCCATGCCAACTTGCCAAGGAATAGGAAAACAAAGAGTAGAAAGAGATAGGCTAAGCGTTTCGGTGCGAACATGGTGGGTTTCTCCTCTGATTTGTCAGGAGCTAGATTGTGTTAGGTGTTAGGTGTCATGTGTCAGGTGTCATGTGTCAGGTGTTAGGTGTCAGGTGTTAGGTGTCAGGTTTCATGTGTCAGGTTTCAGGTGTCAGGTGACTGATCCAACCCGACCTGGCATAGGGACCTGATACCTACATATCATTGTCTTTCAGGGCAACCTGCGGGGTGTGGAGATGTAGACGTGTGATTGATCACGTTGTTCATTGGGGTGGGCTATCCACACAGCCGTATGGCTATCGCTGTCGACTGAGGCTGGAAAGGAATTGATACTGTCGGGACTGAAAAAGGGGATATGTTTGCCGTTGTTGATGTTGAACAGATTTCTGTATCCATGCAGATATTTGTCATCATATAGCTTCATAATGCCAATGGACCGGGACGGCTCAAGTTCGACGAACAGGTGGTCTTCGCCGCTGCTGAGATTGTAGATACGCAACTGTCCTGTGGAAAGGTCGCGCCACATAACTTTGTTCTTTGAAATCGTATAGGGCAGTCCTTGAGATAAATCCATCATTGCAGAAAGGTTCGCAAGTCCAAGATCTCGCACCTCCCCACTGTGCATATTCCAGGCGCGGACTGTGGGGATGTTATATCTATCGAACCCTTCCGGAAAGTAAAAGTACACTACCCACTCGCCGTTAGTGATGGGGCGTACCGCCACAGCTCCTTCTTCTAAAGTACGTTGTATCAGTTCCTTTTTCTGGATGTCATACGTGCTTATCACCCTTACCAGATCATCACTGCCAATGGGTCGTTCGTCGTCATCACCGCTTAGCGACGCGTCTTCCTCTACAAGATAGGAATCCTTCCACACGATGACATGCCCTGAGATATCAATTTTGTTTGGAGAATTAATTTCTTCCAGTGACAGCACTATTTTCTCTTCTTGTACGAGATCATAGATAAAGATATGCTCGTTCCAGGCTTCACCAGGTTCTCGTTCATGTTCATGCCATCCTTTCTCCCTCTCGATACCGGCAATAAACTTACCAGAAAGAACGGCATCGCCGATCTTGTTGGGTTGTTCGGTGATCTGCCGCGTCTCGCGCTTGGCCATATCATAGACAAAGAGGTGAAACCGTAGTGGTTCCACTTCTTCAGTCCACATGATGTAGTTGCCGTCCACGCTGACATCTCTGCGGAAAGCCGGATAGGTGGTGATCTGAACGGCTTCGTTCATGAATTCGGAAACGCGGGGACTGTTATAGTTGGGTGGTAGCTCTGTCCACTCCTCAACGGGGGGTGGGCGCGGTGTCCAGAACGGGGTAGGCAACTCAGCCGTCACTTCTGATTCAACCGTCACTCCCGGTTCAGCCGTCCATTCCGGTGTTTGTGCTTCACCTGGTTGCACAACTTGCGACGGCTGCGGTATTTCTCCTGTTTGCTGGCGGATGACAATGGCCAACGTGGCAATCATCGCTACCATAAAGGCTAAACCTAGCCATCTCCAAAGCTGTCGAATCGGTGTTTTCATGGTAATTGCCTCCTACAAGGCGCCAATTTGTTACAAGGGATACGCTATCGGTTGTTATCTTTTAGTAACGTCAGTTCAGAGTTCAGGGTTCCAAGCATTTGGATAAAGTATGCAATCATCGACCACGTGTCCGGCGCCCAGTATGCGTCTAGGCGCTTACGCAAATTTATCGACAACTTTTTGTCGCTGTTTGTGGCAAGTGGCACGTTGCAAGTGGCAAGCTCAACCCTTTGTCTGCAACCAAACTCGCCCCTGCTAACTGCTAACTGCCCCAAACGGGGCCTGATTTTCTCAGCGCAGTCTGGGAACAATTGCTAGAGTCTAGTGGCGGTTCTGAAACATAACAGACCAGAGCACACGGAACGCAGCACTTGGACTAATAGAGTGGAATAGCATTGGTGCTGGCGGTTGCACTATACTCGGGTAAGATATTGTTCTGGATGACAGCAAGAGGTTGGCTGCTGCTGATAATAGCATGGCCTTCGAAATCATTTGGTAACTGCCATGTGCCTCCTGTGCCACCGCATGTGTTATAGCCGTCGCCCTTGTCGCTCCCCAATGTTTCAGAGTGTGCAAACTTATATGTGCCTGCTCGATCGTAGTACGTTGTTGTGATGCTGGCATCGTATGTACCGATATTTTGTACCAGTAGCGCAGAGCATTCTGTATACTGGGGACCATAATCAACGCAATTGCCACACCACATCTTTTTTACATTCGGCATCAAGTAAGTTTTGTAGTTTTGAACTTCCGCCACATCCACCGCACGATACATGCTCCCTTCTATCTCAT
>PIVW01001121.1 GCA_003353825.1 Chloroflexota bacterium | reverse complement strand
GCTTAGATGCTTTCAGCGGTTATCCTTAGCGAACATAGCTACCCTGCAATGCGACTGGCGTGACAACAGGAACACCATAGGTTCGTCCACCCCGGTCCTCTCGTACTAGGGGCAGACCTTCTTCAATTCTCCAACGCCCACGGAGGATAGGGACCAAACTGTCTCACGACGTTTTAAACCCAGCTCGCGTACCACTTTAAACGGCGAACAGCCGTACCCTTGGGACCTGCTTCAGCCCCAGGATGTGATGAGCCGACATCGAGGTGCCAAACCGCGTCGTCGATGTGAACTCTTGGACGCGATCAGCCTGTTATCCCCGGCGTACCTTTTATCCTATGAGCGATGGCCCTTCCATTCGGAACCACCGGATCACTAAGACCAACTTTCGTTCCTGCTCGAGATGTCTCTCTCACAGTCAAGCTCCCTTATGCCTTTGCACTCAACGGCTGGTTTCCAATCAGCCTGAGGGAACCTTTGCAAGCCTCCGTTACTTTTTAGGAGGCGACCGCCCCAGTCAAACTACCCACCAGACACTGTTTCCAAGCCGGATAACGGCGTTGGATTAGATACACAAGTAATAAAGGCTGGTATTTCAAGGTTGACTCCACACAATCTAGCGATCATGCTTCAAAGTCTCCCAGCTATCCTACACATTATTAATCAAATACCAATGTCAAGCTGCAGTAAAGGTGCACAGGGTCTTTCCGTCCTTCCGCGGGTACCCAGCATTTTCACTGGGAATTCAATTTCACTGAGTCTCTGGTTGAGACAGTGGGGGGATCGTTACGCCATTCGTGCAGGTCGGAACTTACCCGACAAGGAATTTCGCTACCTTAGGACCGTTATAGTTACGGCCGCCGTTTACTGGGGCTTCAATTCAGAGCTTCGACCGAAGTCTAACCCCACCTCTTAACCTTCCAGCACCGGGCAGGCGTCAGTCCCTATACATCGTCTTACGACTTAGCAGAGACCTAGGTTTTTAGTAAACAGTCTCCCCCCCCGATTCACTGCGCCCCAAAATCGCTCACAAAGTTAAATGATCACAAATCTGGGTA
>PIVW01001120.1 GCA_003353825.1 Chloroflexota bacterium | reverse complement strand
CAAGTCTATGACACTCTAAATGCTTATTATGGACCCAATACATTCAATCTAACCATAACGGAACCACTTAAAGATGGACTTCCTAGATATAATAATCATAATAATTTGATTATTCGACCTTACGATGGTCTAATTGATGTTGAAAACTGGATACTACATTTTGAAATAAAAATGATCCAAGAATGGTGTGATAATAATGAAGACCAATTTAAATGGTTCTCTTATCATGTTCAGCATCTAGACTATCCCAATAAACAAACTAGCTTATTGACTGGAAATTATCAACAAGCTAAAGCTGCCTTATTATTGGCTTACTCAAAGAAAAATTTGAGTACGGTAGTGTTGAGAGAAGCACCTCAAACACCACCCCCAGCAGGAGCAGCTGGAGAGATTATAGTTGATTCTACTGAACCAACTATTTATGGTACTGACGAAACCCTGCAATCCCCTGATTACACAGGAGTCTCGTCCCCTACGTCACCGATCCCTTCAGCATCGTCGGCGCCAAGCTCTCGCCTGGACTCCAGGTGTTGGCCGAGCAGTTCACCGGCCACCAGACCGGCCAGATTGGATGGGAAATGCCATGGGCCCGCGATGAGATGGATGTCTACGAATCGTTGACGCCCCGGGCGCTCTCGATCATGGAGAAGTTCATCCCGTTCGCGGCCAGGGGTAGCAACTTCGCGCTGACCTTCCCGATGTCGCGGGGGATGTCCTGGTACAAGGCCCAGAAGGCATACGAGGACATCATCAGGGGCCAGGTAGATCCGTCGATCTTCGACCAGTTGATCCCCAGCAGGAACGCCATGACGCTAAAGGCTGAGATCGACGCGGGGGCGGTCCTCAACGGCCTGGATCCCGAGGAGCAGTACAAGCAGGCCCAAACCAGGGTTATCACGGGCTACTACAACGATCTGTGGCAGGCCGTCAACGACCACGACGAGGAAGAGGTAGCCAAGCTCCAGGCCATCCTCACGGAACTCGGCGTCGATGCCGGCCGCATAGGCCAGAGTGGCCGTGCTCGAGGAATCAGCGAGGAAGACATCGGGGCCGCC
>PIVW01001119.1 GCA_003353825.1 Chloroflexota bacterium | reverse complement strand
AACCGGCGCCCGGGTCTGCCTCAACACGGTCCCGCAGTTCGCCGTCATAGTAGAACTCCGCATAGCCCTGACTGGCATTGTAAATCAAGGCAACGTGGTGCCATTTGTTTTCATCAAGGGGCACGAGTGGACCGCTGGTGTCGGACCAGCCCGGATTGCCGCGGAAATACCACTCCCCGGCGTCCAGCATGTCGCCTTCGACACGCGTGCCGTAACTGATGTGATAGTCATTGCTCTCTATCACAAAGGGGCGTGCGTCGTAACCGTTGTTACTGATATCCTTGAACTTATACCAACCTGTCACGGTCACCTGTTTCTGGCCCGCCACAAATGGAGATGGTTCGATCGTTACCAGATTGGCCCCGGCCGTGTCATCATCGATTTTGAGGGCTCCGATACCGACTTTGACGTCCTCATTGGAGACAACAGCATTACCGATCGCCTCACCGTCGTATTCAAAATCGTCGTTGAAGGTCCAGAGATTCTCATCAAAGCTATAGTAGGCAAGCAGACCCTTGATCGTGCTGAATTCCTGCAGGCTGCCCTCATAGACCGCATCATCGGTTACAACATCGACCCTCCAGTAGTAGGTCTCACGGAGACCCAGGTCCACTTCAAGCTGGGTTTGGCTGCTTGTGGCATGTACTGCGTTTAGGACCGTATTGGGATCTGTGCCAAAGTAGACAGCATAAGTGGGATCATCGATATCCCGAGGGGCGTCCCAGCTCAAATCTGTGTCCAGGGGGATTGCCGCTCCAACGGGGTATAGGGATTTCGCGTACACATCATTCACGATATCCAGCAAAACGAGGGGGGTAATGGTTTGGCCTTGATATGTGCCGTCATACAGGGCTTGAACCTGCTTGGCGCTTAAGGCCACATCGAATGCGGCCATGTCGTCAATGTAGCCATCAAACATGCGCTCGCCGTTTGCTCCCCGGTAATCCCCGATATTCAACACGGCATCTGTCCCCAGACCGTCACCCAAGGTCTCATAGGGAGTGCCCAAAACCAAATCTCGCAACTGACCGTTGTAATAGAAGGACATGCTGCCCTT
>PIVW01000054.1 GCA_003353825.1 Chloroflexota bacterium | reverse complement strand
GGATACTGACGAACACTTATTCTTAGCCTATCTGGAGCATTAATCACCTTGTTGTGAAGCGCATAATGCCCCAAATGACAGCTGTAAGTTTCTGATTTCAAAGGTGCGAAATACAGGCTTAGGTCGTTTATTGAAGGGTGCTTTCCAGGTTGGGCACACCCTTCGATACGCCTTTTGCTACACTCTAGGCTACTCAGGATGTTAACTCTAAATGAGGTTAAGAGGCCAGTTGTGACCAGATAACCAGATTTGTTTCAGTATGTCGGACGCCCACGGCGCCACCAATGCCATTGGCCACTCAGTCACCTAATGAAGCTATGTTGGGGCTTTCAATCAGGGCTATGAGGTCACAGCGCCCGGTGACAGCGTAGACTTGCTTGATCACGGAACTGTCTAACTCCATTCCGGCTAATTCCTCAACCAGGTCTTGCACCCGACTGGGTTCTGCTTCAATTTGAACAAACGCTTGGATCATATTTCTCCTCCTGTCTAAAATAAACTTATGGTTTGTAATCTTCTGGCTTCACCCGGAAGCCGGTGAACTAGCCTCAGGTAAAGGTCATCAGCGGTGCGCCGCCTTCGTCCATAGCCTCAAGTTGTCCCTGAATGCGTTCAACGGCAGCGGCCAGCGGAAAAATCTTTTTGCCAACCTGCATATCGGCATCGGTTGATAGAGGATGCCAGAAAACGCCATCGAGGTTGATCGTCACTTCGGGCAGTAGGTTGGTCATATCTAGTTCAACTCCCTCCTTTGCGTAGCCCCGTTTGGCAAGGGGCCGGACGAAATGATCCTCATCGGGGATGCCCAAACTACGGTGGAATTCGCATACCTTATCCAGATGAGCCGAGTTGGCCGGAGTTTCGGTGGTGCTCAGGTGGACGCGGAACCCATGCTCCTGCAGCAGTTTAATACTTTCGACTGTTTTGGCCCAGCTACCTTTGCCCCGGTAAGCATCATGGTCTTCCGGGCGGCCGCCATCCAGGCTGACCTGCACAATGAGATTCTCGTTGGCAATCTTGCACAATTTGTCCAACCGTTTGTTGTGTAAAAGCATGGCATTGGTTAGAACAGTGGTCTTAATCCGGGCAGACGAATAGGCCAGCATGTCGTAAATATCTTTAAGAATGAACGGCTCGCCGCCGGTAAAAAAAACGTCACTGAAACCAAGTTCAACCGCTTCATCAACCAGGCGCTTGACATTAACCAGACCCAGCGCCCGGCGTGGTACATTGGGGCCGGATTTAGCTACGCAGTAGGAGCAGCGTAGGTTACAATCGTAGTTAGTGTAGAACCACATCTTCCACATAAACGCCGGTGGCGTGCAGGTGATTTGAGTTTCGGTTACCGGTATTGCCATCATTTACCTCATCTTTCATAATTTGAACTGCCGCGCCCTGAGCTAATAATTCCACGGCCGACGCGCCACCGGCGAAAGTTGCGTTGGGGGTGTTTCTCTCTAGATTGCGCTACCAGTACATTACCCGTCATCCGACACCAGGCCGAAATGTCTATATCGGTCATCTGATCATGCGCCAAAACTTCTAAGCTTTGACCAGGAACCATTCGCTTCAGCGTCTGAAAAATGAGCATAATCAGTTCGCTACAACCGGCTTCCCCGGCATCAAGTTGGATGTCACCGTTCATAGGCTCCAGTATACCCCACAACTGGCACAGGCTTGATGTGGATGCGGACTCAGCAAAGCTGTTCGGAATGTTTGATAAAGGTGGTCGTTCCACAAATCGGCAGAGGAACGTTCCAAGAGATTGCCCAAAATCAAGCTGTCATAATTGTTGGTGGCAAAGGGCGAAATGCAGCAAGGTAAGCAGTTGCCGTTGGCGGTTACATAGGCCGTGGTCCATGGACGCATGCACTCTTGCCAGGGCATAAAATCGGCGGGCCGGGCAGCTTCTAGACTGTGGCGTGGTTCGCGGGCGCCGGCGGCTCGGAAGTCAAGGCCCAGTTCAGTGCTTAGGGCTTCGCACTCGGCAATCACTTCTTCCTGGTAATCGTGATCCGGGCCAAAGATGGCCAAATCCTGCCGGGCCATGCCGTACTGTTCTTGCGGCTTCTGGGCGAAATACGTCATTCGTTGCAAATAAACCTCAGACACACCCAATCGGGCGGCCAGCCGCACCAGTTCGGGCAGCTCGGCCAGATTTTCTTTGGTGGACACGCACCAGATTGAGATGCGCGGTGTTTGCGCTTGTAGTCTGGCTTTGGTTTTGACCAACCCCTCCAGCCCGGCCTTCAGTTTGTGGAGCAGGTCCGCGCCGCGAATGCGGGCGTAAGTTTCGGGTCTGGCTCCATCAATCGAGCAACGGAATTCATCTAAACCACTCTCAACCAGTGCCTTCTGCCAGGTTGGGGTGAGCAGTGTGCCGTTGGAGTTGATTATAACCTCAACATCTCTGCCTTTGAGGTATTTGATAATTCGCGGCAGTCGTTTATTGAGCAACGGTTCGCCAATGCCATGCAGCGATATCCTGCGCATGTTAGGGAATTGCTCGGCGATCTGAACAAAATCATCATAAGTGAGCGTTTTCAGAGGCTCCCGGTTAAAGAAGGTACGCGGACAGGTTTCGCACAGCAAGTTGCAACGGTTGGTGACTTCAATAAAAATCACCTGGGGATTGATGGGCGAAATCGGCCCTTTTACTGCACCATCAGGTAGGCGATAGGCATCGGGCAAAAAGGTTTGTTCCGGTAATGTTCGCTCGGAATCGATAAGAGGGGATGAGATCTTTAACGAGATTGTGTCAGCCATGACGGATTGGTTAGCGTAGCATTTTATCGGTTGATTGACAAGCACTGTGCCAAAGGGGAAGTTCATTCAATACGTTAAGGCGAAAATCTTACAATAATCTTACAAAAGGTAAGCATATGCTGACGCTGCTTCAATGCAGCCGCTAATCATCATAATCCACACGGGGTTCATGATCGCCGGTGGGGCATCGTTCGATTGACTGATATCACAATGGGCACACCATCTAACCGCCAACAGTTCCTGCACACTGGCGATCAATAGTAACGTTCCCCCTATCTTAGCGCATAAATGCGGGGCCGTAGCACTTGAGTGCACTCAAGCTGCGTGAGATCCCTCACATGCGTTCAGACCCCGTCCTGAGCGGTGGCCGAAGGTCGTGAGCCGAATGGTTTAGTTTTTGCATTGTACATCACGCATGAGTGCGATTGCGCTCCCTGGTATGCTGCAATGACACCTGAACAGTCATGAGTGGTCAACACAGAACGCCATCAAAGCAACCTCTTAAGTTTCGCTTAAGATAACGACAAGCTGGGTTTAAAGGCAAGGGGCATCTGAATCTGCTAGGTTAGGGGCAGCGATTCTTAACAGCCAACAGAAGTGGTGCAAGAAACCACATAACCAATCCCCTGAGCAAGGAGATTTAAATTCATGACAATTACCATGCCCGAGCCCAGCATCCGTGAGATCAACACGCAGGTTCGCCAGGAAGCGACCTTCCTCACCGACCTCGTCAACGAGATCAACAAGGTCATGGTCGGCCAGACAGCCCTGGTTGATCGAGTTCTGATCGCGCTCCTGGCCGACGGCCACATTCTCCTTGAAGGTGTGCCCGGCCTGGCAAAGACATTGTTGATCAAAACCGTATCCGAAGCTATCAACGGCGATTTCGCCCGCATTCAGTTCACCCCGGATCTGTTGCCCGCTGACCTGGTGGGCACCCAGATATACAACCCTCGCACAGCCGAGTTCAGCGTACATCAGGGCCCTATCTTCGCCAATCTGGTACTGGCCGATGAGATCAACCGGGCCCAGGCAAAAGTACAGAGCGCCCTGTTGGAAGCGATGCAGGAACGCCAGGTCACAATTGGCGATACTACCTACAAAATGGGCGATCTGTTCATGGTCATGGCCACGCAGAACCCTATCGAACAAGAAGGAACCTACCCCTTACCCGAAGCGCAAGTCGACCGCTTCATGCTCAAAGTCAAAGTCGATTACCCAAGCCGCTCGGAAGAACGCATCGTCATCGACCGCATGACCGGTGCCACGCTTCCCACCATCCGCCCCGTTGTTTCCCCAGCCGATCTCCTTCACGCCCGCGAGTTGGTACGCCAGATCTACGTTGACAACAAGATCAAAGATTATGTGCTCGATCTGGTCATTGCCACCCGCCATCCCGGCAACAATGGGCTTAGCGATCTGAATAACCTGATTGCCTTCGGCGCATCACCCCGTGCCAGTATCAATTTGATTTCGGCAGCGAAAGCACATGCCTTCCTCAGAGGCCGTGGTTTTGTCACTCCCGAAGACATCAAGCAGATCGCCCCGGACGTCCTCCGCCATCGCCTGATCACCACCTATGAGGCCGAGGCCGAGAATATCAGTAGCGACCATATCGTACGGCGCATTCTCGACCACACCGACGTCCCCTAAACGGCGCCACCTCTCGTGCATTTGGCGTTGGGCGCACATCTTTACCCTACAACTAAAAAAACAACACGCCTGGACCTCCTCTCACAACGGGCTTAGAACAAAATGACTTACAGAATAAAATCCTGCAACAGGAGGATAGAGTTCCACATGTTATTGAGTTTTGAATCCTAGGCGCCCAACGCCTCTGCTCTCCTACCTAAGGACCACCACAAGCCCCCGAGATAACCCTATGCTCTCGACAGACTTGATCAATAAAATACGCCGCATCGAGATACGGACAAAACGCCTGGTCAACGACAGCTTTGCCGGCGAATACCACTCCATCTTCAAGGGGCGGGGCATGGAATTCGACGAAGTACGCCCCTACCAGTATGGCGATGAAATCCGAACCATCGACTGGAATGTCACAGCCCGTACAGGCGAACCTCACGTAAAGCGCTACGTCGAGGAACGAGAACTCACCGTGATGTTGGTCGTCGACGCCAGCGGCTCAGAAAATTTCGGCTCGATCAACCGTTTCAAACGTGAACTGGCAGCTGAACTCACCGCCGTGCTCTCTTTCGCCGCCACAACCAACAACGACAAAGTCGGGTTACTGATCTTCACCGACCAGATAGAACTCTTTATACCACCTCGCAAAGGCCGAAATCATGTACTTCGCCTCATCCGCGAATTGCTCGTCTTCGAACCCAAGCACCGGGGTACCGACCTCAAGATGGTGCTTGACAGAGTCAATCAGATTCTCAAACGCCGCAGCATTATTTTCCTGGTATCAGACTTTATGGCCGATCCGCAAGGCTACCACAAGGAACTCACCATCACGAACAGGCGCCACGATGTCATCGCTGTCGATCTGAATGACCCGCTCGAGACCGACATCAGTGAAGTGGGATTGCTGACACTCGAAGACCCGGAAACCGATGAGATACTCTGGGTTGATACGCACAGCAAAGCCTGGCAGAAAGCCTTTCGCATGCGTATGGAACAACTAGAAGCGGCCAAGATCGCCTCGTTCCGCCAGTCTGGGGTCGACCATATCACACTCAGTACGAATGAAGATTATACTGCCCCGCTCACCAAGTTTTTCCAAGAACGCGCTAAACGGATCAGGCGCTGACCAATTCTTTAGGATTGAAGACTGATATGAACCGACTCCGCATCATCCTACCTCTACTATTCGTCATTACCCTTTTTGCTGTCGCTCCCCTCTCGGTTATTGCCTCCGAGCCGATCGAGGCAGCCTTTGTGATTCCTGATGGTGAATGGACCGTTGGGGATCCTATCGCCCTAACCCTTGAGATAAACCATCCGCCCGGGTATCATGTCATCGTGCCTGAGCTAGATGAAGCCTGGAATGCACTCAATATCCAGGAGCAGTCGGCGCCGGTCACGGTTGCCAATTCCGCCGGCACGGAAACGACCTCCATCCAATTCGATGCCCGCATCTTTACTCCCGGCACATTTTCGACGCCTCCCCTTACTTTGAGTCTCACCGATGGGGCCGGCAATCTAAACGAGATCACCGTTATCCCTGCCACACTGGACATTGCATCGGTTCTAGTTGAAGGAGATGCCGAGTTACGCGACATCAAGCCACAGTTCGAGATGAACCTGACAGCCTTGTGGCCCTACATGCTGGTTGGCCTGGTTACCGCAATTTCGCTCATCGCAGCCCTGGTTCTGTGGCTGCGCAAGAGCAAACAGGAGGCAATCGACAATCGCCTTGCGCATGAACGTGCTTTCGATGAGCTGGATCGCATCACCGGCTTGCAGTTGCCACCACAGGGCCGATTCAAGGAGCACTACACGCTGGTCTCGACCTGCATCCGTACCTACATGGAAGCCACTTACGAGGTGCCGGTTGTCGAGCGCACGACCGCCGAAATCAGAGCCTCGTTCAAACAGAAGGACATTCCTGAGGGTGTGGCCAAACTGTTCCTCGACTTCCTGAATAAAAGCGATATCGTCAAGTTTTCGACCTTTACGCCCGATGTCGACAGCGCCCATCATCTGGTAGCCCAGGCAAACGCACTCATCGAACGAACCAAACCTGATCCTGAACCACAACAGGCGCCCGAAGATACTACTTCTGGCCCCACCCTGTTCTCCAAGCGCCCGGCGGAGGTGCGTGCATGAGCTTCCAATTTGCATCCCCCCTCATTCTTAGCCTGCTGATCATCCTCCCGTTGCTCGCAGTCTACCACTTTAGCAACAGGCGACGCTCACGGCCTGCAGCCATCCGGCACACTGCCACCAGCTTTGCCCGTGACCTGCCTCGTACCTGGCGCATCACCTGGCGCCCCCTAACCACAGCCTTGCGCCTAGTCGCCATCGCCTTGATCGTTATCGCCCTCGCCCGCCCACAGATGGTGCAGGGTCGCGAAACCATCAGTGGCGAGGGTGTGGAGATCGCCCTGGCGTTGGATATCTCTGGCAGCATGGCCTCGTTGGATTTCCAGCCAGATAACCGTTTGCAGGCTTCTAAAGCCGTGATCGATGAATTTATCTCCAATCGCCCCTACGACAAAATCGGTATGGTCATTTTCTCTAACGAAGCTTTTGCCCAGAGTCCGCTAACGCTCGACCACAACATGGTGCGTCGTTCACTCGGCCAGGTGGAATTGGCCACCGACCTCGGTCTTGACGACGGTACTGCCATCGGGCTGGGCATCGCCAATGCCGCCAACATGCTCACCAACAGCGACGCCGAGAGCAAGGTCGTCATCTTACTCACCGATGGTGTCAACAATGCCGGACAGATCGACCCCTTGACGGCGGCAGAAGCTGCCAAAGCGCTTGGTATCAAAGTTTATACCGTCGGCGCCGGCCGGCCGGGCCAGGTGCCTTATCCCAGCACAGACCTGTTTGGCCGAGAGCGGATCAGCTACATCGAAAGCGAGATTGATGAGGCCACACTACAACAGGTAGCCGATATCAGCGGTGGCAAATACTACCGAGCCGAAGACACCCAAGGGTTGAAAGCGATCTACGACGAGATCAATGAGCTGGAGAAATCAAAGGTGGAAGTGCAGGTTTACAACCAGTATTTCGAACTCATGGCCTGGTTCCTGATCCCCGCTCTTGCCATCTTGTTGTTGGAGTTGGCCCTACGTAAAACAGTTTTCCGTAAAATCCCTTAAGGCCATTCCTTGTCTATCGAGAGGTTATTATGAATTTCGCGAACCCACAGGTTCTTTTATTAGCATTATTGATACTCCCGGCCGTCGCCCTCTTCTTGCTGTGGGCAGGCAAACGCAATAAACAAGCCCTCGCCAAACTGGGCGACCATGCCCTAATTCAACGGCTCAGCGCTAACATCAATTGGCGGGGTCGCCGCTGGCAAGCCGCCCTGTGGTTGGGTGCAATCGCCCTTCTCTTGATCGCTGCCGCCCGCCCCCAGTGGGGTAATGAGGTGCGTGAGATCGATCAGGAAGGTTTACAGGTGATCGTCGCCCTCGATGTCTCGCAGAGCATGCTGGCCGAGGATATCAAGCCCAACCGCCTGGATCGCGCCAAACTGGAAATCGGCGATCTGATGGAGCGTCTTGATGGTGATGAGATCGGTCTCGTTCTCTTCTCTGGCGCCAGTTTCCTGCAGGTGCCGCTAACCTCAGATTACAACACCGCCCTCCATTATCTTGACAGCGCAGGCCCCAACATCATCTCTCGACCGGGAACTGTGATCGGCGATGCTATCCGAACGGCCATGCGAGGCTTTGATCCAGAGCTTTCCAGCCAGAAAGTTCTCATCGTCATGACAGATGGCGAGGATGCTGAGACCGACCCCCTGGTCGCCGCCCAGGAAGCGGCCGACGGCGATGTCTTGATCTACACCATCGGTTTCGGCACACCCGAAGGTCAACCCGTCCCGGAACTAAACCAGTATGGACAGCTCGCCGGCTACAAAACCGATGTGCAGGGCCAGGTTGTGCTCACGCAACTCGACGAATCTACCCTGCAGGCCATCGCCGACACCGGAAAGGGCCATTATTACCGAGCGACGGCCGGTGGACAGGAATTGGACAGCTTGTTGGATGAGATCGACACTCTACAACGGGCTCAACTACAAAGCCGCTTCGAGACAAGACAAATCGAGCGATTCCAGATTTTCCTGGCGTTGGCGCTGGCCGCCCTGGTCGTCGCCGAACTCATACCCGACCGCCTCAGCCATCGCCTAAAAAATATAGGGTCACTTCGCTTCAATCGTAGCCAGAGTAGTGAGACGGCCTCCGCATCATAACATGCCAGACATGAACGGAAATCACACCATGACATCAACCAAACCCACAATCCTGACCAAGGTAATCATCCTGCTGTTCATTGCCGTCCTTAGCCTATTCGCCCTCACAGCTTGCGGAAACTCCGCCGAAAAGCTGAACAACAGTGGCAATGAAGCTTATACCGAACAGGCATACGAAGAGGCACTGGCTGCCTACGAACAGGCACAATTCGAAAATCCGCAGTTGGCAGAGCCCTATTACAATGCTGCCAGCACACTCTATCGTCAGGGCGACTACGCCGCAGCGTTAGAGTCGTTAGAAAAAGCCCTGATACTGGCCGATGCCTCCACCGAGATAGCCTCTGCACTGACTCAAAGTGGCTACTACAATCTCGGCAACAGTTTCTACAACGGCCAGGAACTGGACTCGGCCATCGATGCTTATACCAAAGCCCTGATACAGGACCCTGACGATCTGGACGCTAAATACAATCTGGAGCTTGCTCTGCAACAGCAGCAGCAAGAACAGGAACAACAAGAGCAGCAAAACGAGGAACAACAGGAAGACCAGGAACAGAATCAAGATCAAGAACAGCAGGATCAGGATCAGGACGGCGAAAGTGAGCAGGATCAGGAAAACGAGGATCAACAAGAACAAAAAGAGAATGGTGGTGATCAGAACGAGCAAGAGAACGAAAATCAGTCTGAGAACGAGGATCCTTCCCAGCAAAACGAAGACCAACAGGACCAGCAAGAGGGCGATAACCAAGACCAACAACCGCAAGATCAGCAGAATCAAGAACAGCAGCAACAAGGCCAAGGCCAGCCCCAAGATGGGGCGCCCCAACAGGGTGAGCCGCAACCCAACTATGCACCTGCACCGGGCGAACGACTCTCAGAAGAGCAAGCCCGGCAACTGCTGGCAGCCATTGCTCAAGATGGCGAAACCCTGCAAGAACGCCTGGGTATGATGCTGATCGTCCCCAACCGCCCTCCTGTACAGGATTGGTAAAACATTTGGTTTGTAGTAAGCGCTTTAGCGCTGTTTTGAAGGAACGGAAGCGCTAAAGCGCTTACTACGAACGCCCAGTAAAAACGTGGTGTAGAATATACACTCGATCATCGGAGGTACACATGAAGCATTTAACACGAACACTCATTCCCTTAGCCCTAATCCTGGGCTTGTTTGTCGGCCTCGCCCCTCGAACAGCATCCGCCGCAGAAATCACCGACGACTATAGCGTTGCCTGCAAAGATGGCGTTTGCTCACTCACCATCGACCTGAATGATGAAGATAAAGCCGCAGAAAGCGGGCGAATCTCCTTCAGCCTACCGAAGCAACTCGGCGTCATTTCTGCCGGCACAAGCTTTGAGATAAGCGACTCCGTCAGTGTCAGCTTGCCTGTTGGAGATATCGACATGGTCGATGCAGATTTATCATTGGGTCTCAACGATGATAACAACGTCGAAGCCCTCCGTGGCACTGCCCGTGTTCCCTTCCCCGACCTGGAGCTGTTTGATGACATCGCCATCGATGGCCCTACACTCATCGATGTGGGCATAGACAGAGGTGAAAACCTGACTGATCTGAACATCCCCTTGAATCCTGACCGCACCTACATATTCTTCGAACTGGACGCTGGTTTTGCCATGGATGCCCAGCAGAATGAGCAGCACTTCAAGCTGTCCGTTCCGCCCGGCCAACATGCCACCCTGGTACTGGATACCCATGAGCCGCAGCTCTATGTTTCGGGTGGTGTGAATCTCAGCCACAATGGTGAACTCACCTTCCTGAGCCCTATACTCAGCGCTGGTGCACTCCCCCTCGGCCTCGATGTCCTACCAATTGGTCAGCACGCCACACTACAGGTTTCCGGCTCTGTCGGCAAACAGATGGATGAAACGTTTTTGCAGATGAGCGGCGGTGTTGCAGTGGATGAAGGCAAACTCGGC
Source organism: Chloroflexota bacterium (assembly GCA_003353825.1). The sequence goes on along the minus strand of PIVW01000054.1, from coordinate 8,046 downwards.
GAATGGTTTGGATTCGAAGCAACCCCTCTGGCCGTCGAAGGCTTGGTGTCTGTCAATCCCGATGGTTTGCTGATGACCGGTGTCACCAGCACGAGCCTACAACCAAACCTTCTTTTTTCGAGTGATGTGCAAGCACAGGCTTTTGTCCCTTTCCATGACGTTCTTGACAACGGTTACGCACAGATCGATGTCAATGCCACCATTCCCTTGGCCAAGATCGACGCCAATACCAGCGCACGTCTAGACAAAGAGGATGTGGCCGTGGTCAAGAATACGGTCGAGCATCAGTTATCAGCTTGGATGAACGTTATACAGCCAGTGGGTCCCTATCTGGCAACCATGGCAAATAAAGCGTCCAATAGCGCTTCCAGCGGCTATCGACTGCTTGAACAGGCGTCGAAAGGTAGCTACAACTGGTTGACTACCGGCGCCACCGATGCTTTTCAGTCAGTTGTTATTCAACTACCTGCGCAGGGTTCATAGCGACTGTTCCAAGACTACACCGGAACAATCAGGTCCTGTTTGGGGCAGGTAGCAAGTAGCAGGTCGCAGGTGCGAGTTCGGCAGCAGACAAAGGCCGAACTTGCCACTTGCAACGTGCCAGCCGCCACACACATTGGCAAAACGATGTCAATGTAGGCGCCGTTAGCGCCTGGCCAGTCTCCCGATATTCTCGATCCTCAAGCTTACAAGGCATAGCATTTATGAAGCATTTCAAACGACTATCACCCATCGTCCTATTGGCTTTGGCGGCATTCGTACTGGCGTTTTTGCCAGAATCCGTCGCTGCACAAGCGCCAGATGTTATTCGAGCTGAAGTGGACCGTTCTCAACTCAGCAGCGATGAATCGCTCATCCTGGTCGTTACCGTTGCCAATGTCAGCAATGGCGCCCAACCACTGTTGCCCGTGCTCGATGGCTTTTATATCAGTGGACAGCAAAGCAGTTCGCAGATCCGTATGATCAATGGCAATACGACTTCACAGGCAAGCTACATATACCGTTTACAGCCTACGCAGCCGGGGGATCTGGTGATCGATCCGATAACGATCGATGTGAATGGCCAAACCTACGCCACCGACGCCATTCCCATCACTGTCTCGCAAGGCAGCAAGCCGATAAAGGCCTCGCCACAACGCTCTCAGACCAATGCACCGACCCAAGTTGATCCCGAACTGGTGGGACAGGATTTCTTTGTCGAAGCTGAAGCCGATAATGCCACGCCCTATCAGGGTGAGCAGGTTGTCTACACTTTCCGTTTCTACCAGGCTGTAAATCACAGCGGCAAGTTAGATTATCAAGCTCCGGCCTTTTCTGGTCTGTGGCATGACCAGGCCCCAGAGCAGCATGATTACATGGTGCAGGTCGCTGAACGCACCTACCGTGTGACTGAAATCCAACACGTACTGTTCCCTACCATCGCCGGTGAACTCAACATCGAACCTGCCACCCTGGGCATTCCCGGAGGGTTCTTTAGCAGAGGGCAGACCCTTGGCACGAGACCGATCATGCTGGATGTGCAACCCTTGCCGGCTGGGGCGCCGGCTGGCTTCCAAGGGGCTGTTGGCAAGTTCGATATCCGAGCTGAAGTGGATACGGCCGAGACAACTGTCAATGATACGCTGACGTTCCGTGTGGTGCTGACAGGTCAGGGCAATATCGCCACTTTGCCCAGCCCGATTCTGCCCGATAGCAACGATTGGCGGGCATTCGACGGCGAAACCTCGACACAGACCTGGTATGAGGAAGGTAACCTCAATGGTGGCCTTACAACCGAGTGGATTTTGGTCCCGACTGTGGCCGGAGCGATGACGTTGCCGGCTTTGAATTACAGCTACTTTGATCCGGAAAGCCAGACCTATCAAACAGCAACGGCCGATCCGATTACGATTCAGGTTGCTCCTGATAACAACATCCCGACCGCCGCTCTATCTCAGACATCTGGCCCTAACCCCGCCCCCATGCCTACCTCAAATCAGGATAATGCCTTGCGCCCGCTCAAAACCAAGAGCAGTTCACTAGCCAGCGCCAGCACTCCCTTGGTGCAAAGAGCCGGCTACTGGCTGCTGTGGTTGCTCCCAGTGGCTCTGGTGGCCGGACAGTATGTCTGGAAACGGCGGCAGAATTATGTAAAGCAAACATCGGTCACACGCCGCAGTAAGCTGGCTGCGAAAGATGCGCAGAGCATGCTGCGTCTGGCAGGGCAACAGACAAACCATCCTGACTTCAGCAGCGGTCGAATCTTTACCGACTATCTCAGTGCGAAACTGAATGAGAATGTCATTGGAATGACACACGCCGATCTGGCTGAGTTACTGCTAAAGCATGGAGCCAGCACCGAATTGGCCGAGAGAGTGCTACACTTACTGGTACAGAATGAGATGAACCGCTATGCAGGAAACGGCAAGCAAGTGTCCAGCTCCGATCTAATCCCCTTGACTTCAGACCTAATCGACGAACTGGACAAGACATTGGTTGTCTGAGATCAGAAAACAGAAGTCAATGACCGGTAAACTACCCTTTATTCCCCAGGTGAACACGATGAAACGAACCATTATCATACCCTTACTTGTTGCATTTACGTTGATCGCTGTCTTCGTGGCCGGTGCATATGCCATGACGGCTGATGAGCAGACCGATCTGGATGCGATGGCCGCGGCAAATCAACTCTATGAGGCTGGGCATTATGCCGAAGCAGCGCAATTGTACCAACAATTGACCGAACAGGGCATCGAAGATAGCACCCTGTTCTATAATCTTGGCAATGCCTTCTATCAGCAAAACCAGATCGTTCCTGCCATTCTCAGTTATCAACACGCCGCCCAGTTGGCTCCTCGCGATGCGGACATTCAGGCGAACCTGGCATTAGCACTGGACCAAGCGCCTGTGCATCTCACAGCGGCGGCATTCGGCCGCATCGGCCAGATTACCGAATTGACAGACACATGGCTGACACTTGATGAACTGGCGATGCTCGCGCTCGGTCTTTGGTCCGCTCTTGGCTTACTCCTTTTCCTGTGGCGAGGCATGCAGGCGGGAACTTTACGCAACCTCGTTCGTTATGCTACTGTTACTGTCTTTGTCCTGGTATTACTTTCAGTGGTCAGCCTTGGCAGCCGTGCCGCCATCGGCAGTGCCCAACAAACCATGTTCAGTCTTGAGCCACAGTTCGCTGAATTGATCGAATCCGGAACGTAAGTAATGTCGAGGCACAAACACTCAAAGCTATATGATGATTCGATTGGCTCAGAATCCCTTCATGATCCTCCCTTGCATAAGTATTCAATGACAAAAAATCTATGAACAAATCCAGCAACAACAATAGACTGCTCATCTTCACGCTTTCTATATTAGGTGTCGGAGCAACCTTGGGCGTGCTGGGCTTTGTCTTGGGCTTTTTTGCCGGACAATTCGGCCCTGTCAGTATCGCCCAGGCCGGGGCCAGGACGACGCAAAGTAACTTTGCCTACCCTCCAGAACTGCTAGATCACGCTGTGGTCTTAGAAGCCCCGGAGAATTTTGATATCTTTTGGGAAGCCTATGACCTGATCGAAGGCAATTTCGACGGCGACGTGCCCGAAGGCAATCACATTACCCATGCAGCTATCGATGGCCTTAGAGAATTTGTGGGCACTTGTGAAAACGAAGCACCCGCAGAACTCTTGCAGTTTGAGACACCAAAAGCGCCCAGCGATGCCCCGGACAATTTTGCTTTCTTCTGGAAAACTGCTAATCGTCTCTACGCCGACTGTCCCGGAGATGCTCCGGAGGTTGAGGATCTGGTCTATGTGGCCCTTTTTGGCGTGACCGAACGATTGGATAACCGTTATACGAACATCATGCCGCCCATCGCCGCCGAACAGTTCCGCATTGATCTCGAAAGTGGTTTTGAAGGCATCGGTACCACGATCGAGCCAGCAGACGAAGAGAGTCGTACTGGTGTCCGTATTGTCAAACCCTTTGAAGGATCTCCGGCCGAAGTCGCAGGAATCATGCCCAAGGACATCATTGTCAAGGTCGATGGCGAGGATGTCAGCCTTATGAGTTTGGATGATGCCGTACGGCTTATCCGCGGCCCCAAAGGGACAGTGGTGGTTCTGACCATTCAACGTGGCGATGACACACCGTTCGATATCAAAGTCACACGCGCCAACATCAAAATCCCCATCATTCGCTCAGAGATCACTGAAGACAATCTGCTCCACATCATGCTGGCCGATTTCTCTGCCCGGTCGGGTGAAGAAGTGCAGGATGCCTTGCAACAAGGGCTGGATGCAGGCGTGAAGGGCATTATCCTCGACCTGCGTGGCAATCCCGGTGGCCGTTTGGATATGGCTATCAACATCACCAGCCTCTTTATCGAAGATGGCGTGATCGTCGCAGAATCAGGTGAAAATGAACATCAGACTGAACATGATGCCGTGGGTGATGCTCTGGTGTCAGACTTGCCCCTGGTTGTCTTGGTCGATGGCGGCAGTGCCAGTGCCTCGGAGATCGTGGCCGGCGCTATTCAGGATTATGACCGCGGCGAGCTGATCGGAGAGACCACATTCGGCAAGGGCTCGGTACAGCGTCTTTTCAATTTGAAGGATGGTTCCATCTTACGGGTAACCGTCGCTCGCTGGTTCACCCCCGAAGGTCGCCAGATCGATGGAGAGGGTCTGGAACCCGACCAGATCGTACCCTTCGAATTTGATCCTGATGCTGAAGAGTTTATCGATGTGCAGTTGGACGCGGCTGTTGACTATCTGCTGAACGAAAACGAATCAGAGTGATCGATGCGGCGAACTGTTGCGTTGTTGTGTGAATGAGATCCCAGCCAGGGTGTCAGCGACGATGATTGTCTGACTCCGGGCGTTTCGTCGTAGTATCGCTCCAGTTTCATGGTTAAAATCGACCACTTGGGGGCCCCTTCTCAACTAATACTCGAACTTGATCCACGACCAGCTCCGAAGGCACGACGCCAGGCATCCACCAGGTCACACCTGCCTCAGCAAATGGCGAGAGGGTTTTCGCATCGGCAATGCCTTGCTCGCTGAATGTACGGCCGCAGACCATATCAAAAGGTCGATCATCGGCTCGATACCGCCGAATGTATGCGCGAATCGCCAGAAAATCTTCAGGAGTTGCATCTCGCCCATGAATGAAGGGCGCCACGCCATCGTAGCGGGCCGCACGTTTGAAGGGACGTCGCTTGTCGTTATCTTGCCAGGATCCGGCGACCCAGATCGGAATACGAGGTGACTGCTGCGGTTTGGATAGAAATTGCGCATTCTCGATCTCAAAATACTCTCCGTCGTAGCTAAAAGATTCTCCACCCCACAGACCGGTAAGCACATCTAAGGCTTCGTCCAATTTGCGACCACGGATCTTGGCGTCACCCTCCTCGCCGAAAGCCTCGAACTCCGGTTTTGCTCTGGCGCCTAGACCCGCGCCAAAAATCAGTCGACCGTTGGATAAATAATCTAGCGCCACCGTCTCACGGGCGACCTTCCAGGGTCGTCTGCGTGCCAATGGCGTCACTATCGGTCCCAGATAGATTCGTTCTGTTCTTGCCGCAATTGCAGCCAGAACTATCCAGGGATCGGTGACCGGCTTGGAACGGCCGAGTTCCTCCCAGGCGATATGATCCCACACGAAATATCCATCCCAACCGGCCTGTTCAGCGGCGATGGCCAAGTGCATATGGAGTGGAGGATCGCTGAAATGACCATGAATGGGTAAGCTTATACCGAAACGCATTAAGTATCTCCTCGATTGACCTATGAATTCACAATTAGCTTGAATTCTGATTTCTATGACCGCTCACAGATTACCATGGATGACACAGATTTTTTGTGGCAGGAAGCAATTCGTTCAGCAATCTGTCCTAAGTCCTTATCCGTGTTAATATGTGCCGATCTGTGAGCTATTCTCAATACTAAAAAATGATGTAATTCGCCAAGATTAACAGAGATTGCCAGAAGGTTAAAATATCCCGTCCGTCGAATAAATAAGGCTTACTCTCAAAAATATTTAATGCGCCCTGCGCCCCGAGTTGCCTCTCTGAGGTTTTGGGGTAGCAGGACTTAAGGTACAATCCAGAACATTACCTTACCTGTAGGGATAAACGACATGCCCCAACACATCCTAGTCGTTGATGACGATACGCTTTTGCGCCGTAGCTTGAGCCTGCAACTCGAGCAAGCCGGATATAGCACCAGTACCGCCGCCTCTGCCGAAGATGCACTGGCGCTGATCCAGCGCCAACAACCTGATCTCATATTGCTGGATGTGGGGCTGCCCGGTATCGACGGGCTGCAAGCACTGCGTCGTATCCACCAGCAGATGGATGTACCTATCATTTTTGTGACAGCCCGCCGCCGTGAATTCGATGAGGTGCTGGGTCTGGAATTGGGCGCTGATGGCTACATAACTAAACCCTTTAATCCCGATGTGCTACTGGCACGAGTGAAGGCGGTTCTACGCCGTTCTGCTCGCAGGCAAGTTGTAGATGAGCCAAGCGAACAACTGATAGTCGGTGATATGACCATTGATGCTGCCGCCCACACCGTGCAGATATCCGGACGAGCCGTCGATCTGGCCGCAAAGGAATTTGCCTTGCTACATTCGTTGGCTCTGGAAGCGGGCAAGGTACTCTCCGTCGAAGATCTAATTGTACGCATTTGGGGTGCAGAATTTTCTGGAGAATCGCAAGTGGTCTATGTGCATATTCGTTGGCTACGCGAAAAGATCGAGGAAGACTCCACAAATCCACAGCGGATAGTCAACGTGCGTGGCGTTGGCTACAAACTGGTGCCGCAGTTGGTCGATTGAGGTCTTAGCATGATGCGCACACTCCGCAGCCGTCTGATCATCAGTCACCTGCTGCCTTTATTGCTGACATTACCGATTTTGGCATTGGTGCTGATCTATATTCTCGAAACACAGATCATGCTTGCCGGGCTGTCTGAGGGCATCACCGAAAGAGCGCTCCTCATTGCCGAGGCAATCAATGGACAACCGGAGGTGCTCACAGATCCTGAACTCGCCGAAGCTTACTTGAACCGATTAGGAGTCATAATCGACGGCAAGGTGCTGTTATTTACATCCACCGGTGAGTTATTGGCCTCTACCCATGCTTTGCCAGCTGATATTTCAGGTCTGGAAAGAGCGCTGGCGGGGGAGTTTCATACCATCATAACATATGGCTTGTTTCAACAACAGGGACAAGCATACGTACCGGTCAGGGATATCAATGACCAACTGCTTGGCATCGTCGCTGTAACGGAGGCGATATCTGGCGTTGCAGAGAATTTCGGGAGGATGCGACTGTGGATCTTTGGGGTTTTGCTTGTCGAGCTATTGTTGGCAGCAGCCATGGGCTTTATCCTGGCTACACGGTTGGAACGTCCCATTGGCCGAGCCAGCAGGGCGGTCGTAGATATTGCCGAGGGTCGGGAGATCGAGCCTGTGCCTAAATCAGGACCCGAAGAGATCCAGGCGCTGGCTACCGCAGTCAATATCCTGGCGGAACGTCTACTGTTACTGGAAGAGATCCGGCGCCGTTCACTGGCCAATATCGTTCATGAAATCGGCCGCCCTCTTGGAGCGATTCGCTCAGCAGTACACGTGCTTCGCCAGGGCATGGGTGAAGACCCTGAAATTCGCGCAGAACTGCTCATGGGGGTTGAACAGGAGATCGAACACATGCAACCCCTGTTGGATGATTTGTCGCAACTGCACGGTCAGGTGCAGGATACCATTCATCTTAATCTCCAGGCTATCGCCCTCAGTGATTGGCTGCCCCCTACACTGCTACCATGGCGAGGGGCAGCAGCCGAGAAGAACCTGGAGTGGAACGCTCAAATCCCCGGTGATCTCCCAACCCTCTCGCTTGATCCCGAGCGCCTTGCCCAAGCTCTGGGAAACCTATTGATCAATGCAATCAAATACACCCCGGAGGGTGGACGTGTGGGTGTTGCCGCAGGTACCGACGCTGGTGAGATCTGGATCGAGGTCAGCGACAATGGGCCAGGCATTTCCGAATCCGAACAAGCACGGGTA
>PIVW01001118.1 GCA_003353825.1 Chloroflexota bacterium | reverse complement strand
AGGTTTTTTAGTTATCCCAAGGCCCTGGGCATTTGGCTCTTAAGCTGGAGATTCTCAAGCCGTGGAAAAACTATCGTAAAATCAACATGATACACTGGTCTGCATAGAAGGATTGCGAATATCGCCGACATTGGATACCTGAGCTCCTTTTAGAATCCAGGTGCATTTGCGACCAAATGTGCGCTAGAGTGTCCATGGAGCGGGAACTGGCGCTAAGTGGCATAGTCAGCGCAAGTTGTGTTCTCAATGGTCGGCGCAAATCAGGGTTTCCAGCTTTTATCAATGCGGCGGCCGTGGAATAAAGGCCTGGAGTATAGAGGTTGTCGATACAAAGCGTAGAACGATCAGTTAACAAACGGACGGCGCAACTGGAAAAGGCGTTGAGGAGAGCCCGCGCCCAGGATGCCGAATATCGCGATTCGCGTGCCAAAGTAAACGATCTGCGCTTCCTACGTCTGGAAGCCTTGCGCGATCAACTGCTAAAGGTGGCCGACCACGAAGAACTCTCCAATGCCTTCATTACGCTACGGGCGATACCCGGAGATCCGCCGCGGCTGATTATTGATGATTTGAGCCATATCGTCATGGAACCGGATCCGCGAACCTACACCTTCATCCATGATGGACCGGAGAGCCGAAAGGTGTTGATCGAGAGTGAGCACAAGGTGGAAGTAGAGGCCAAGGTCACCGAATATATTGCCCATAAGATTCTAGAAACCCAGCGCAGATTGCCGCTCCCGGACCAGCCAAAAAAATCTGGAAAGAATAGCAGGGTAGGGGGGCTTGCGCTGTTGATGTTTTGGCTTGCCGGCGCGATTACCGGGGCCGCAGCGGCGTACCTATATGTCGATACGGATGCGTTTGGGTTGATATTAAAGCTACTATCCCCATAAAGCTGGCAAACTCGGCTATTTAGCCGTTACATTCTGAAACACCAATTGATTTTTGGGTCCTCCGATCTATCTGCTATCTATGCGCTGGTGATACTAGCTGCGTTGTTACCGTTGTGTGGTGCTAGAGCGTAACCGGTTTTGATTGAATCAAAACCGCGCTCTAT
>PIVW01000488.1 GCA_003353825.1 Chloroflexota bacterium | reverse complement strand
GATCTGGTCGCCGGCCTGAACTAGATCAAGAGCGAGTTGCAGGCTGGTGAAGGCATCGGTCCAGGAGGCGCCGTCGTTAGCGCCGGCGGTTTTGGCAGCATCTACATAGTAGATAGTGCTCTGATCGGGGGTTGTACGAAGGTTGGCTTGAGCACTGACGCCTGAAGATGGCAGCAATGCCAGGAGCATCATAAGCGAAATCAACATGACGAAACCCGCAATTAAGCGAGCCAATCGGTGGGTAGCAGGGATTCCGAATAGGGCAGACATGATCTGACTCCGTGAGCGAATATGGGCCGAGTAAACGGCGTTTTGGCAGAGATCGTGGGGATGCCTATCGAATGGCAGGAGTAGGCTGATCAGCACATCAACCGGTTGGCGAGAGAGGAGGCTAGCGCCGGATGGGCATCAATGATCCAAGTATAAATTATACCGTTAGTGCATGCAATGATCTATGTTATGCTGAATCAACTTTTGCTTAAGGCCAAGTCAGAAATTAAATGATCCGGCTGGACACTTTGTCAACATCTAACTCGACATGTGGATCATTATTTCTTTGGATTGGCCTAAGCCAATAGCGCAATCGGATTAGGTGCAGCAAACCAGGCCCCCTTTGTCATCGGCGTGCTCGTTAACTCGCCCATGGATTGATAATGTTTGTGCCAGAATCGATAAAATCCATTTCGTTTCGGGTCACCAACTGCGTATCGTTTCTCAGTGCCGTAGCTGCGATAAACCCATCCATCACTGGTAAGACGCGTCCCTTGCGCTCAAGTTGAACGGTGAGTTCTCCCCAGACTAGTATCACAGGTGTATCGATAGGCAAGACACGCCTGCGGAAGCGAATGAGCAAATCCTCCTCTAGCCACTCATTCAGCTGATTCTTTCTAGTTGATTCAGCAAAAACCGGAGAATGAAGCAGCACATAGCCTGCTCGCCGATCTTTCTTCACAGGCCTAAATCCGCCAGCTTGCCCACGATTTCCTGGCATCCAATGACATTCATGATATCATGCCCGGTGGAACATTTACCGAGATCGATAACCACCGCCATTAGAACAGGCCCATGCCCCAACCCTTAACTCACGAGCGCAAGTTTCGTGTCCGCCACTACGAGTGCGATGCCTATGGGCATATCAATCACGCCAATTATCTGCGTTACATGCAGGAGACAGCCTTTGATGCCTCTGCCGCAGCCGGCCATGACATAGGGTGTTACGAAGCGCTGGGCGCCTGGTGGTGGATTCGAGAGACTGCGATTACATACTATCGTCCTCTGAGTTACGATGATGTGGTAACGGTGCAGACCTGGGTGGCCGATTTCAAACGCGCGCGCTCTCGACGAGCTTATCGCTTTACCCACATCGAAACGGGCGATCTGGTTGCCGAGGCTTACTCCGACTGGGTCTATCTCGACCGTTTCGACCCCAATATCGCTAAACAACAGGACAATCTATGAACATCGCGGGTTTTGGCGCCACCGGCGGAACTGGTCGGCAGATAGTGACACAGGCGTTAACTGCCATCGTGATCATTCTACTGCTGGTGGCCTGTGGTAGTGATTCAAATAGAGGCACGTCCACCACCGCTGCTGCATCCCCTTCAGAAATCATCGTACAGCCCTCCTCTACAGCCGTAGCAACGCCATCGCCTGTATCATCACCGACTTTGGTGGCAACGGAGACGGAGAGTTCTACGCCTTTGCCAACAGTAGCCCCACTACTTACTCCTGAGCCGGTTCCTACTCAGCCTGCTCCTGTGTTCCCCCCAGCCATCTCACTCGAACCGTTCATCGTGGTACCCAACCAGATCACCTATCTCACCCATGCCGGCGACGACAGCGGAAGGCTCTTTCTGGTTGAGAAAGCAGGGCGCGTGAGGATTATCAGCGATAGTCGGGTGTTAGAAACTCCCTATCTCGACATCACCGATCTGGTAGCTTCCGGGGGCTCGGAACAAGGCTTGCTGAGCATTGCCTTCCCACCCGATTTTGCCGTTAGCCGTGAATTCTATGTGAACTACACAGATCGCGCAGGTGATGGCGACACCGTCATCGCTCGTTATCACCTGTCTTCTGATTCCAACATAGCTGATGCGATGTCCGGCCAGATCCTGCTCACAATCGAACAGCCCGCCCCTAATCACAACGGTGGGCAGATACAATTCGGCCCTGATGGTTATCTCTATGTGGGCACGGGCGACGGCGGCCGCGCCAACGATCCCTGGGACAATGCCGAGAATTTTTCTGTGTTGTTGGGTAAAATGTTGCGCCTTGATGTTGAAAATTCCGAGATGTACGCAGTGCCGGCGTCCAATCCCTTTGTGGGGCAGGATGGCATCAGGCAGGAGATCTGGGCCTACGGATTGCGCAATCCCTGGCGATTTTCATTCGACCGTGCCACCGGCGATATGTATATTGCCGACGTGGGACAGAACCGTTGGGAAGAGATCAGCATTCAGCCCGCTGCCAGCGCCGGGGGCGAGCACTATGGGTGGGATACCATGGAAGGCAGGCATTGCTTCGAACCGGCAAACGGCTGCAACCAGTCCGACAAAGAACTACCCGTGGCCGAATATGGGCATGATCAGGGATGTTCGATCACGGGGGGCTACGTCTATCGCGGTCAGCAATACCCGGCATGGGATGGAACCTATTTTTACGCCGATTACTGCAGCGGCCACATATGGGCCATGCACCAACATGATCCAGGTAATTGGCTCAATGAATTTATCCTGGACAGTGACATCAACATCGCCTCATTTGCAGAAGATGAATCAGGCGAATTGTACGTCTTGGATTTGGGCGGAACAGTTTATCGATTGCTTGCCTCTCCCTGATGATGTGGCGTAAGATTTGCTGCCTTATCTACCTGCCTTTGTATTATGAAGGCGACCGCAATGATTCGCCCCTACGAGCAGGGCAATCATAACTTCTAGCGGCCTTACTGTTTTGTATTAAATGCCTAAATCGAGTATAGTTATTTTACTGTAAGACGCTGTACGTTCTGTATGCTGCCCCTCATACGCCGCTCAGACTGACAGGTCTCGGGCGGTTTGTTTTTTGAGGTGTTGCGGTAGGACAGAAGCACCATTTTTTAGGCTCAAGAGCCTACGTTTCCCACCGAGTTTTCTATCGAACAAAGCCAAAAGGGCCTTCAGTCACTCTCCGTCGAGAAGATATAGAGCATTATGACCAGCACACCGAAATCCGTCGAGAACGGTCTCGTCGTTACCATCGAGTACACACTTTGGGATGACGAGGGCACATTGATTGATTCATCAAACGGGCAAGATCCACTTATCATCTTGCAAGGATATGGGGAACTTCTGCCACGTTTGGAGGAAGCACTTCGTGGTATGACGGTCGGCGAGGAAGTGGAAGTCGTCCTTGAAGCGGCTGACGCTTATGGTGAACATGATCCGGAAGCGTATACATTGATTCCACATGACGAAGTCCCCCCCGATGTTGATATGGAATTGGGGATGGAGCTATATCTGGAAGATGAATCGACAGGCGAGATGTTCGAAGCCTATGTCACCGAGATGCGTCCCGAGGGTGTGGTGCTGGATTTCAACCACCCGCTTGCGGGTGAAACCCTGCGCTTCCAAATGAAAGTGATCAAGCTGCGACTGGCCACAGCAGAGGAACTGGCACACGGCCATAGCCACAGCAATAATCATCATCACGAATGAACGCACCATTTAATACAAAACAGGGGCTCTGCGTATTGATTGCAGAGCCCCTGTTTTGTATTCTCGTCCTTACGTAGCAGCAGACATTTTATACTTTTACCCTTTGCCTTTTGCCTTTTGATTTATCACAGAAAGATAGTTGTGCCAAAGGATGCGCGCCGCAACAGCTCGCCAGGGGCGCCACATCTCACCAATACGTTGAAGTTCATCTGGTGTGGGGCGCTTGTCGAGGCTTTTGACCCGTTGGGCCGAAGTCGCCAGGGCAAGATCGCCGACCGGCCAGATATCAGGCCTGAGTAACACTTCCATCAAGTAGATATTGGCGGTCCAGCGGCCAATTCCCTTGACTTGCATCAATTCATCTCGAACTGCATCGTTGTCTAACTCCTGCAGTGCATCCAGATCCAACAGGCCGTCGAGCAAGGTTTGAGCAAGATGCCGGCCATAACGCGTTTTCTGACGACTGAACCCGATGGCCTTTAAATCGACATCTTCGAGTGTTAGAAAGCTTTCGGGCGTCAGGGGTGTGGCAGCTTCGAGCAGGCGCGTGGTGCCGTTGACGTTGATCTCGTGGGCGAGGTCCGGGTCAGCGGCGCAGGCTCCGGCATTCAAGGCCGCCAG
>PIVW01001117.1 GCA_003353825.1 Chloroflexota bacterium | reverse complement strand
CCCGTTGGTGGAAGGACCGCTAGGGAGTGGAGCAGGGCGGAGCCACGCGTTTCAGTTTACGGCTGGGTAGCCCGCAAAACTGTGCAATTTACGGTAATTTGGTATATAGCTTACATGATTTATGGTCCGTCCGACCGTCCACGCTTAGTCATATGTTGCCCCCCTGCTGTGTCTTAAGTAAAGGTACAACAATAATACCAGCTGGTACGAGACCTAGTAATTAACCACATAAGGCCTGCTGACGTGCCACTTGAAGGTTCTTTCCACTTTGTCAACACTCGGGGTTCTTTTGGAGATTTGACGAGGGGACGCGCCACTTGAAGGTTCTTTTGGAGATTTGACGAGGGAACGGAAGGTTCCTCCCTATGCGCGATACGATGCCAAGTAAGTCTGAGACGGGGCCTCCCTCCGCCCGGTCTGCACCGATATCACACTAACGCCGACGGTGTTTGATTTATTGCAGATATGGTAGCTGACGGCCACACTGTCCATATGGTAGCTGGCGGCCCACTGGTTGCGCTGTCTCTCCCAAGGCCAGCTGGTGATGCAGGAATCAGTCTCATCGTTGACAATGGCGGGATGGAGAAGGCGAAGGGAGACCCTCGTATTGTTCGAATGTTTCGCGTGCGGTATGTTCGAATGTTTCGCGTGCGGCGGGATCATGTACGTCGCGTAAAGGAGCTGCTTTTGAGGCACAACAAGTATTACCTGTATAAGGATATCGACGAGGAAGCTCTCAATCACCTTCCTTTGGACGGTACCCCGGAAGATCTACCTATCCTCATGGAAGACAGACCCCTACCCGCCCTCGGAATGGCTGCCTACTGGGAAAGAACAGAGTACCAAAGCTGCGGTAGTGTGCACGCTCACGCTTTATGGTGGCACGGCAACCCGCCGCCCGATGCGTTCCTTGATGTCATAACCGGGTGTGCTGGGGGGTAACGTGGCGCGGTCTCTCCCAAGGCCAGCTGGTGATGCAGGAATCAGTCTCATCGTTGACAATGGCGGGATGGAGAAGGCGAAGGGAGACCCTCGTATTGTTCGAATGTTTCGCGTGCGG
>PIVW01000487.1 GCA_003353825.1 Chloroflexota bacterium | reverse complement strand
CTCTGTCTAATTCCTACTCCTTGGGCTCTTTCCTGAGCCCAAACATGCTACAGACTAAATCCGGTTTTGCAAAACCGACACTGTACAAAATGCGTACTGCTGTATGCAATACGCAACACCACCCCCTGATACGTGGCAACGTCTCACCTTTGCCGCGTATCATACACGCCCAGCCTCTCCATCAAGTGAGCGTGCTCCTTGGCCGTGTGCCTGTCCTTGGTCAACAGGTCCGCCGGTTGATTTTTCGTTTCGACTCTCACCACTTTGACGGACCCCTTCTCACATAGTTCTTGTACGTAATGGTATTTGACTTCCAGGTGCCTTGCTCTCTTTTGCCCCATTCCTGCTAGAGCTAATCTCCTGCATCCATCGTTGTCCTCATGCAGTGTCGGGGGGGTGACTTCATGCCCCATCTCTGCCATCAGGTGGAAGATACCCATCGAGGTCACTGCTGCTTCATGCAATCCAATGTACTCCGCTGCGTTGGGTGAGTCCGCCACGGTCGGTTGTAGGTGGCTTCTCCACATAACTGCCCCCCCTGCCACGTGCAACACGTATCCTGTGATACTCCTCCCTCTTTTCTTATCTATACCATATCCTGCATCAACATAGGCATTGATGTTCAGTGCTTCGTCCATCCTGGAGTATTTGATCCCTACGTCGCGCGTTCCACAGAGGTACTTGAGTAGCCTCTTCATCCTCACTTTATCTCCGACCGTGGGTTCCTTTAAAGCGGAGGCTAATCTCCCTACCGTGAAGGTGATGTCGGGTCTAGTGGTGTTGGATAGGTACATCAGTTGCCCCAAGGTTCTCCTGAACATGGCGACCGTCGTGGGCTCGAGGGGCTCCTGGTTCCCCTTGAAGTGTTCGTCCCATGGGGTGCTCAGTGGCTTGGCGTCTGTGAACCCTGATTCCTCTAGTACATTTTCCAGGTAAGATCGTTGCTCTATCACCGTCCCATCGTCGCTCTGGTGCACTCCCATGCCCAGCATGTGTGATGCCACCCCTAGTTTCTTCAAGCCATACAATTTATGCAGTTCGTCTAATTGTGCCTCTGCATCCGCTTTCCCCCCAGTACTCATGACTAGTAGGTCGTCTACATATACGACCAGTAAGTCAGTGGTTCCACCCTTGGTCCTGTAGAAGAGGCAGTGGTCTATAGTGGACCGTTTGTAACCCAATGAAGTGATTGCTCCCGTGAGTACTTCATGCCACCGTCTGCCACTTATTGGGCTGCCGTATAAGGCTTTGCGTAGCAGGCATACGTTACCCTCGAGGCCTGGTTCCCTCAGGCCGTACGGTTGGTTGACGTAGATTTCTCCGTCAATCTTCGCGTTGAGGTAAGCATTTGGTACGTCAGCCTGCAGTACCTTTTGCCCTGTCGCCGCGCTTATGGCGAATAACACTCTCACGGTTGAGATCTCCGCCACCGGGGAGTACACCTGTTCAGGTGACCACGGGTATTCACTCCGTGAGCCATCTACACACCACCTGGCCTTGTACCTTGTGATTTCCCCTTTCTCATCACGTTTGACCTTGAAGCGCCACAGCCCTGGTAGTATTTTTGTTCCCGGTGGCCTGGGCACTAATTCCCAGGCGCCCAATCCCTCCAGTTCATCCCTCTCCCTCTCCATCGCCTCTAACCAATGAGGGATCTCCACAGCCTGCTTCCACGACCTGGGGACGTCATCATCTTTCAGGGTTAGGGCCATGCACAATCCAGCAGCCTGTGTTGGGTCATCACTTTCCGATTCCTCCCACTCTGACTCTTCCGGGGTACAATATGAGGGCTCAGATGATGAGAGTGATCCCGGGGACGGCGGTGCATCTGGCGTTGATACCTCATCCGCGTCGTCGCTGCTGTCTTCCTCGTTGTGGTTCTCCCCTCCGCCGTGGCTCTGGTGATCGTCTTCATCTATCACTACTGGCTCAGGGATATGGCAGTCCTCGTCGTCACCTCCCTCCAAAGATACTGGCATTGTTGTCTCGGGATTACTACTGTTTCCTTCGCGGATGCCATCGAACCCTGACGTGTCTTCCTGGAATGTCACGGAGTATGCATTCCTCACGTTCAATGTCCGTGGGTCCAGGATGAGCCATTCTGGTGAACTGGTGGAGAATCCTACCATTATGCCTGCCCAGGCGGTGTCGGTCAGTTTTCCCCTTCTCTGAATTTTTGGTACTTGGACATAAGCCTTGCAACCGAAGACCCTCACGTTTGACGTGTCTGGAACCTCCTTGGTGCCCACCTCCAATGGTGTCTTGTGTTCTAGTGACGTATGTGGTGTCCTGTTGAACAAGTATGCGGCGTTCTCTAATGCTAAGGGCCAGTATTCCCCGGGTACCTGCATGGTCTTCATCATGGCCCTCATCAGGTTGCACAGGGTCCCCTGTACGCGTTCTACCTGACCGTTCATGGCTTGATGGTCTACTGGGCACGTTCTGCTCTTGATGCCCCTTTCTCGACAGGCTTTGGTCCACTCGTCGGTTACGAATTGGCTCCCCGCATCCGTTTGTATACATTCGATCTTGTTGGTGAGGGTGTTAGCAACGTATGTTAAGTAATGCTCCAATGCCAGTGTGGCAGTCTCGGTGCTCGTACCCGTAACGGGGTACGCCTTCACGATCTTCGATGACCTGTCGCTGAAGATGTATGCTCCCACTTCACCCTTCCACCCCCGTTCATCACGTCCCATGGGCATATAGTCAACCTGCACGGTGGCTAGCCCACTTCTCTCGGCGACGGTGGGTACCGGTCTTCGTCTGGGATTGGTGACCCTGCACACGGTGCACTGGGATGCCTCTACCGGGTTCACTGTCTTGGGTATGATGCCTTGTTTGACCATCTTCACCATTTTCTGTGCACTGGGATGCCCCATGCGGTGGTGCCACGTTTTGCTATCAACGGCCCCCCCTAATCCCATTCTGAGAGCAGCAACCCTTGTCCTTCCTACTTGGGGTATTGTCCACAGGCCCCCGCTCCTCTTCAAATTTATTCTGGTGCCTCCCTTCTCCATGTACGCGGCGTGGGTCTCAAGAACAGTACGTACCCCACTTCTTGCCAGCTCAGGGACGCTGATCAGTCTAAACCTTATCCCCCTTGCGTAATACACTGTCCCTAGCCTTAGGGTGCCGTCATTTGTGTTGATTTCTCTCTCTCCCTTGTGTGTGAGGGAGATGACGTGCCCGTCGACTGTCTGCATGGTGCGTGCCGTGTCTAGTTTGTGCACGTTTCGTAATACGTTGAGTGATTCCACCAAGTGGAGCGAGCAAGCAGAATCAACGAATGTTATTTCTTTATCCTCATATTCTAGAGCGTTTGCCGCTATCATGGTGTCGGGACTACTTCTATTTTTCATTGGGCACTCGGCAGCAATGTGCCCTTCTTTCCCGCACTCCCAACACAACCGTTTCCGCCCAGAGCGGCGTCCGTCGGGCTTGCGGGAGGGTGCCTTGGCTGGATTCTTGGTCCAGCAGTTGTTCACCCAATGGCCTGTTTTCCCGCAGTGGGTGCACTTGTCTGCAGTGGCGAGGCCCTTCAGCGCGGGGTTCGCTGTACGATTCATCACGTTGGCCGTGTACACTCGGGCCAGCAATGCACGCAGTTGGTCCAGAGTGAATTCGGGGCCCTGTATCTGGGCTCCGTGGTACTGCTGCATCGCCACTGTGTACAGGTCGCCTGCACCACGTTCCACGGCTGATACAAAGCGCATGCGCTGCTTCGTGTCGGTGTAGCCTTCTCCGAGGCTTGTCAGTTTGCTGTTCATCGCTGTGAGGCGGCCGTACAGCTCGTCGGGGTGCTCCCCCTCTCTGAGGGTCTCTCCCTCCCACTGCGTCAGTAGCGAGGAGGTCCGGATGTCTCGGGTGCTTGTCTCGAAGTGCCTGATTAGGTTCGCCCACATCAGCACTCCGTTCTCCTCCTGCCCAACGGGCACGTCGACGACGAGGGACCGCTGCGGCCCCTTTGTCGGTTCCAGGGACAGGACGAGTAGTGCGGCCAGCCGCTCCGACTGCCACGTCGCCCCCTTCCCTCCTTTCCCCTCCTCGAAATGAGTGTCCGTTCCACCAGCGAGGAGTTCTCCGGCCTTCAGGGCGTCCCTGATACCGTTTATGTTCCCAGCAGCTTTGAATCGCTGCTTAAAGCTCGACCAGTCTCTCCCCCAGCAGGTCGTCATGGCTTTCCCATGGGAGGGCGAACCATCCTCAGCTTCCATCTCGCGAAGGGCGCACAACAGTCAATGATCCTACCTGTGTGGACTCTACCCTATCGCCAGCCACAGTACAGTTCGCGGCGTGCACTGCAGCTACTTATATAACGCAGGATATCAACGA
>PIVW01001116.1 GCA_003353825.1 Chloroflexota bacterium | reverse complement strand
GGTCTCCACACGCCTTGGCTACCATGAGCACGGTCTATCTGAGCGCCGATGCAACGATTGATGAGGCAGACCTACTTGCCGAGACCACCGATGCGAATGCGGCACCCCCGGCTTTGGAAATTGGCGGAACCTATTACTGGCGTGTTGATTCAGTCGATGCAGCGGGTAATGCCAAAGAAGGCGCGGTATGGAGCTTCAGCGTCATCTCTGACCAGGCCCATTTCCCCGTACCAGCGGATGCCGACATGTGGCGACTTGGTATTGATACTGAATTGAGCTGGACACCTGGTTTGGGCGCCTTGACACACGATGTGTACCTCAGCGAAGACAAGGCACTCGTGGACGCCAGGGATCCGAGCGTAGCGAACGTATTCTGGCTCATGAATACCTTTGCTCCCGGCGATCTAGTATCAGGTACCACCTATTACTGGGCAGTTGACGAGTTTTCTGGAGCAACCACTGTGGCAGGTCCGACCTGGAGCTTTTCTGTCTTTGCGTTTGATACCATCGCTATCGCCGATTCGAGCCTTTTGGCCCGCTACACCTTTGATGAAATCCAAGGCGGTCTCATCAATGACATGTCAGGTCATGAGAACTACGGTACTGTGGTGGGCGATCCGCAAATTGTCACCGTAGACGGTGAAACAGCCATGGAATTTGCTGGCGTCGTAGGTACCCCTCAATACGTTGATGGCGGCAATGACCCCAGCGTTCAGCTACTGACCGGCAGTGCAACCATTGCAGCCTGGGTCAAGATGAACGAGGGGAACGACGGTGCTTACATGGGCATCGGCGGCAAACTGAAAACGGCCCCATACAAAGGATGTTCGCTGGTCAGGCACAGCTCGGGCGTGTTCCGCCTCTGGGCCGATGACGGCGCCGACGTACTGGTGGCCACAAGCAGTGATGAGACCTACACGGATACCGAGTGGCACCATGTGGCCGGTGTGGTTGATAACGGCACCACCGCCCTGTATGTCGACGGTGTGCAACAGATCGCATCAGAGACCGTATCCCTAACCGACTCTAATGAATTTGCTCATTTCGGCAGACAGTATGCCGG
>PIVW01000053.1 GCA_003353825.1 Chloroflexota bacterium | reverse complement strand
CTCATCGTCCAACTCTACCAACATGTCGGCAGCGGTGGTGTCTACATCGGTAATCGGCTCTGCTGCAACCACTATCCATTCCGGCGTCGGTTCTGTTTTAATGACCAGTTTTCGGATGTGGTCGCGAAAGAGGTTGGAGTTGGCGAAGAAAAGCGGGGCATCCCAGCGGATCATGAGCAAGTTTGGTATCTGTCTGGCATCTGGATAGCGTTCCAGATCATGGTACCCGTCCACGTTCTCCGGCTTGCCCAACACGGCGGAATGCGGCTGCCACGCCCGCACGAAGATCTGGAAAATAGAGAGAATCACAGCGATGACAATGCCTTCCAACACACCGACCAGGGCCACACCCAGGAAGCACACAACAGCCACAACAAACTCGCTCTTTCGATTTGCATAAATGCGTTTGAGCCCAGGTATCTCGAGCAAGCTGGCGGAGGCAACGATGATTACCGCCGCCAGAACGGAGTTTGGCAGGTCGCTGACAAGGCCGGGTAAGAACAGGAGCATGAGCAGCACCAACAAAGCGGCGGCAATGCCGGCAAGCTGAGACTTGGCGCCGGCCTGGTCAGCCACAGCCGTGCGGGAACTGCTGGTGCTTACAGGGAATCCTTGAAAGAATCCGGAGAAAAAGTTGGCGGCGCCTATGCCGAATATCTCCTGATTGCTATCCACCTCGGTTTCGCGGCGGGTGGCAAATCCAGATGAGATAGAAATGGTATCGCCAATGGCTACAAGCGGGATGCCAATAGCGCCGGCAACGAGTAGGGGGATATCCACAAGCTCGACGGCAGGAAACGATGGCATCGGAAAACCTTGGGGCAATACGCCGACAACGTCTACGCCTTTCGCTGCCAGGTCGAATAGGGCAGAAACGGCAATGGCGACAACAACGCCAATCAGGATACCCGGCGCCCGCGGCATCCATCGCTTCAGCCCGATGATGATCGCCAGTGCCAGCACACCCACACCCAGAGCCCAGATATTGGTCTGATCGAGGTTTATCAAGAAATCTCGGGTATCCTCGAGGACATTGCCGCCCTCAACCGAGAATCCGAAGAGCTTTGGCAATTGCGCCACGAAGATAGTCAAGGCGAGGCCGGCCATATAACCCAGACGAACTGGTTTCGACAAGAGATCGGCGATGAATCCCAGCTTGGCGAGGCCCGCCCCGATGGAGATCAGGCCGACGAAGATAGCGAGCATGCCGGCGAGGGCGATAGCATATTCCACATTGCCCAAAGCCAGGGGCAAAATGATGGCGGCAATGATAGGGCCAAGAGATGAATCAGGGCCGAGAACCAGATAGGGTGAGGGCCCGAATGCGGCATAGGCCACCAGGCAGACCACGGTCGTATAGAGCCCGGTGATCGGGGGCAGGCCCGCCAATTCGGCATAAGCCATGCCTTGGGGAATCAGCAGGGCAGACAACACCACCGCTGCCACCAGGTCTCGTGGCAGCCATGAGCGATTATAGGTGCGCAGGGCGCGCAGGCCGGGAACCCATTTCTCGATTCCTTTGGTCTCTGTCAACAAGGCTCTTTTTGCAGATGCGGCACTCATAATTCAATGACCTCCAATTACATTGTCCGTTACTCCAGGTTAAGGTGGATCTCAGGCTGATTGTCTTATCTCTCCGAGTTGTCGCTCTTCGGCATCGATTCCACAAGTGTCAGCGCTTGCTCGAATTATGTCGGGCTACCTCGGCAATCTCATCGCTTCCCAGTCTGATTGTTTCGTGGCACATCTGATCCGCTCAGGAGGATGCAAACGAACAACTCATCGTAAAACTTCCTGCTGAATTTCAAACCAGAGCGCTTGATAAGCCAGGGCGGCTTTTGATCTGGGGGCAAAGGCCAGAACCGGTTCCCGGTAAATCCCCATCCGTTCGATCTGCGACAGGTAAGGGATGGGGCTCTGTAAGATGCCGGTAAACTGATCTTGTAGCGACGTTATGATCTGGCGGTGCAATTTTTTGCGCCCGTCGACCATAGAAAAAAAGGCCGACACCTTGTCGGTATCTCGCCCATTTTCTTTCAAAAAGGAGAGCAATTGCTCATGGGTGCGAACAGAAAGGGTGGTGGGGATAAGGGGGACGAGAACATGGCTAGAAGCGATGAAGATGTTCTCGGCCAGGATGTTGATGGTAGGCGGACAGTCCAGGATGATTAGATCATATTCATCTCGAAGCGGCTGGAGGGCGATATCCAACCGTTGCATGCGGCGTTTCTGCCGGTCGAAGGTGATGTCGAGGTTGCGGTGGCTGAAATCGGACGGTAGAATGTCCAGATTGTCATAATCGCTGGCCTTGATGCTGCGGTCAAGCGGTTTGCCCCCTCCCACCAGCCCGCGAGCCTTGCGCTTCAGTTTCGGCTTGACTCGGAAATAGAAGGTCGCCGAGCCTTGCGGGTCGAGATCACAGATCAGGGTGGCATAGCCGCTCTCCGCCGCCAGATAGGCCAGGTTGACGGCAGCCGCAGTCTTGCCGACGCCGCCCTTGTTGCTATAAAGCGCCAGCGTTGTCATGATTTTACCTTCTTCCCTTTGGCGAATAAGCGCTGAACTTGTTTCTGGTGCTTAGGCGAAGCAAATTGCATGAAGGTTCTGGCGAAATCAGCTTTCACCACTTGTTGTCTGCGGGCTATTGTCTCCACCAAAAAGCCGGTGGCAACCAGCGACCGCCTTGCCCGCGCCTCATCGATGTCCAGCGCTTCAGCAATCGACAGCAGGTACTCTTGCTGCACCGAGAGGTCAGTGAATTCTCCTAGGTTATCCTGCAGGCGCTTGAGTTGCTTGATCATGCGGGCGATCTCTTTGGGGGGAAAGATGCTGGCGAAGAATTCCAGCAGGTATCGCAGTTTCTTGCACTCAATGCGTAAGGCGTGCAGGAGTTCGTCCTCGGTATGTTCGAGAATGGTGTTGCCATCTCTGACAACGCGACGGTATTGGTTGTTGATGCGCTTGCGTGCCAGATCTATGATGGGAACGGTAGCTTTGCAGGCGCTCTTGGCTTTGACCGGCTTGTTCAGGAACGTTTCCCATTTTGAAATCATGCGTGCGTAGGCTTTGGATTCGAGGCCGGCGATGACTTCGTCCAGGGCGTCAGCCCGGTGCGAACGCAGGTAATCGAACAGAGGGGCGATGTCTGCCTGCATGGTGTCGGGCAGCATGGCTCGGAAATCGGGTTCAGCCAACAGGTACACGTCCAGGTCTCGCAGATCATTGGTAAGCTTGCCCAAGGCCCTGAACCCCCGCTTGTAGTGGTCGGTCTTCCGCGCTGGAAAGACCTGGCGGATCTGACTCAGGGCCGAGCGAGTGCGGCGCACAGCGATGCGGTAATCGTGCAGGAACTCGATGTCAATGTCTGCCTTGATGCCAGCTTCGTTCGCCCGCATTGTTTTCAGCAAGTGGCGCAGGATGATCTTGGTTGCTTCAGCAGCGGGCGTGTCCGCTTCCAGATGGATGTTCAGTTTCCCCGAATACGCGCTCGGCGTCCGTCCTGCGTCCTGGAGGGCGCTGAAGGTGATGCCCTCGTTCCCGGAGGCGACGGGCAGACTTTTTTGCAGATAGGTGGCCAGACGGCGGGCCTGGTTGTCGTACCCGCGCAAGGGTTGCACCGTCAGGAAGGATGCCAGCGGGGGGCTCTCCCCTGCAGCGTCGGGCCGCAGTTCTGTGTAGACCAGACGCGCCACTGTTTTGTCGTTCTTGTTGAGAATGCGATAGGTGTTGGACCTGGTGTTGGCGGCCGCGAGATCAAGCAGCGCCCGCTCTTTGATGATGGCGTGCAATTGTTCTCTAAAGAGGCCATCCGGCAGATCCCGGGCGAATGTCGGCGTCGATGCCGCCGGCAGACTGTGGAGCGTTTCGCCATCGAGCAAGGCGCGCAGGATGAGATCTTGGCCCGACCACTGCAATGTCAGAGATTTTGCGAACAAACGACAGTCAAACGTGTCGTAAATGATCCAGGATTGGGGGCGCGGCGCTTCGGTCAGGAATTCATAACGTTTCGCCAGCATGGTGTCAAATTGTGTCCGCTCTAAGCCATCCGGTATTTTGAATCGTTTTGGCATGCTCATCTCACACTCGATTAGCCCTTGGACTTCTTCTTGCGTTTCTTGTTGCCCCGCTTATCACTCTTGCTCTTTCCCTTTTTCCGGGAAGATTTGCCAGACTTTGATTTTCGTTTCTTCTTCTGGGATGAGTTAGCGGATTTTGACTTCTGGCCTTTCTTCCCATCCTTCTTTTTCTTCCCGGATTTCTTCTTTTTCCTGGTGGCCTTCTTGCCCTTATCGGTTTTGTGCCCGGCTTTGCCGCGCGGTTTCTCGACCATCATCTCAGCTCCACCGTCGCTCGCAACCGGCTCGGGTTCGGATGAGGGAGTTGGGTCGGGCTCAGACACAGGTTCGGGCACGGGCTTGGGCGCGGCGTCCGGGAAAATCGCCAGACCCTGTTGGCGGAACTTGCGCAGACAATACTGCCCCTGCCCAGGAGTCAGTCCTGCTTGTCGGCCCGCCTCGACCTGGGTTGCGCCGCCATCGATGGCCAGCAGCGCCCGGGCGCGCCGCCCGTCCAGGGAATCCCCGGCAGCAACCTGATCGCAGACGGCTCTTTCTTCAACGCTGAGTAGCCGGTGCGGTTGGGCGCCGGTCAGGGCTTTTTGTGCGGTTGGGTTTTTGGTTGCCATAGAAGCGCCTCCATGTGAGAGAACACGCCGTAGCAGCGGCCTCGAATGAGAAAGGGCGATCGGCAGAAGAATCTTTGATCTTTAGTCATTGATCTTTGGTTCTGTTCGTAATCGCAAACCTGGATTTGTAAAGATGCAAACCCGGCAGAATGAACCATGCCAGGATTTATGAGACTTGCGTTCTATCAGAGTCTACCTTCATCGCGTAAACGGCCGACTATACCCACCGTAGATGGACTGCGATCCATGGTATAGATGTGCAACCCTGGTACGCCGGCTTCGAGCAACGCAGCGCACTGATTCGCTGCATAGTCAATACCAAAATCTAAGAGAGCCTGTGTGTCTCCCTCTGGTAGAGCGGAAATCCCCTGTTTGACCTGTTCTGTTATGGTAGCGCCACAAAGATTTGCCAGGATATTCATCATCTTGACACTGTAGATGGGCATGACACCTGGTAGGATGGGAATGCTGATGCCACTGGCGTGACAACGTTCGATGAAGTCGTAAAAGTACACGTTGTTGTAGAAGTAATTGCAAATGATGTATTCGGCCCCTTGATCTACTTTGAGTTTAAGATACTCGATATCCTTGTCCTTGCTTGGAGCGTTGATATGACTTTCAGGATAACTGGCCACACCGAGGCAAAAGCTGTAGCGCGGCCTTACAAAGGACATGATTTCATGAGCGTATCTAAAGCTGTGTGGATGAGGTTGAAAATCTTGATCGCGTGGTGGATCCCCTCGGACGATCAAAACATTATCCACGCCCAAGGTTTTATAACTATCTAGAACCGCGACGATGTCCTCTGGCCCCAGTCCAAAACCGGCAAAGTAAGCGATTACATCCAGGCCTCTTTCATGTTTCAGCATATGCAGGAGCTGACGCGACCCTTCTTTTGTTGATCCACCGGCGCCAAATGTAACAGACACAAAGTCAGGTTTCAGGTCTGCCAGGATATCGATACTCTTTACGAGATTTACAGCAGCCTTTTCGGTTCTAGCCGGAAACAACTCAAACGAAAGTGTTGGTTTATTACTCGATTGCCAAACATCCGTTATTTTCATTGCACTCTCCTCTCTTAAAGTTAATAACAAATCGTCCTGGATCTAAAGCCATTGTATCATAATTACCTCCGAAAACCTGTTCGACTTATAATCTGACGCACACCTGTATATCCTTAAGCCTGCAACTACTGCTCGTCGGTGACGAAACTGACCGGTTAGAGCATTCCAAGTAGCTGATGACTCGGAATCGGTCACGCCTGTCGTGAATCCCGAATCCGCTGCCTTTCTGTAACCCAGTAGACACAAAAATCGGGGTGATAGCGCCCTGGTCTACTGGGTTACAAATTCTAGGAGGCTGTCGGAAAAGTCGCTCTCAAGGCTTTTTGGACACGGATCAGGACAGATGCACACGGATTTTCACTGTGAAACCCAAGGATTGTTCGTCAAAATCTGTGTCCTGATGACTTTTCTGACAAGCTGCTAGACAGGCATCAGTCAAATATAACCAATACCGGCATGGTTCATCCTGAGTACTTGTCACCTTTACAATTTTGGCGTTTCCACGAACCATGGAATTCGTCGCTGAAACTGCGAAGGCCCTTTAGGGCCCGGCCCCTCAGGGCCTGGTTTGCCAGCACGCGAGCACCTGAGGGCGCTTTGTACTTTGAACCAGGGATTCCATCCCGTTGGTATTAGGATGCCTAAATTGTAAAGATCGATCTCTAGCGTAATGAACCACGCCCAAATATAGAATGCTGGCAACACCGAGGATGAGCAGCAGTCCAGGTCGGTAACCCAAGGGTCTTTGCAGTTCCACCCTGAATTTATCTGGTGAAGTTTTGCCAAGCCTACTTTAAGCCACCCGTAAACCAGTGTTAGAGAGAATCTTCTCGTGCTCCGATGCTGTAGATGACATCACACGGTCCTGTAATATCTCCGAAATCGACAATCCAGCAGTCGTTCGCCATAAAGCTCATTGATGCAGTAAGACGCACAAAGGGTGTACCTCAAAATACCTCTCGTTATTCTAACACAGAGATTGCATTCTGGAATATGAGAACTGTCATATCCGGGGGGATGAGTGATGTTTACATCCACCTTGCGCCTTCCGCATAGTGTGCTGCTCATTGCTTCTTGCAGATAGGTCTGATATCATGATATTGCAATGCGAATCCTACACACTCATTGGGGTATGCCCCGCTCGCCTGCTGATGAGGCTGCACTTTTTATCTGGGCGGAAACGGCCACAGCCCCACAACCAGCACGGGATCGGCGAAAAAAAGCCACCCAATTGCATCCCTTTCTGTCGATGCCCGCGGCTCTGGAAGAGATGGTGCGAGAGGTCATCCCCTTGCACAAGCGTAAACTGCTCGAACAGTCACTCACCTTCTGGTTACCCACCAACAAATTCGGCCCCATCCCCTCGCCAGACCTGCTACACGATTGGGAGGAGGACGCTGCCCCGCCTGAACTGCATCCCTGGATCGTCAAGGGCATTTGCCTAGAGACGTCCAGCGCCTTCGATTTATTGACAACGCTGAATAATAGAACTGCCCCCGGAATCCATCTGGGAAGCGACAGCCGCTACTGGCAGCACGTCATCAATCTCGTCCTGGAGGTTCTGGCCCAACAGAAACTACGCCCCACCATGCTCGAAATTCGGGATGGCCGCGATCTGCGCTACGAGGCTCGCTGGCAACCCATCCTCGATAGCGAGCAGGACGCTCGCCGTCTGGCTCGACTGGCTGTGGCCATGCCCCCCGCCGCCCGCGCCGACGGCCCAAATCCAAACGAAACCGTCCCGCCTGAAGCCCTGCTGGATAGCTTCCTCAACCACATTAGCGACGCCGGCGCCCGCAGTTGGGGCGCACAGCGCGCAAGGTATCTGCCCACCGGCGCCAGCCCGGCAGAGAGATGGCGGCGAGCGCTCTTTACCGCCGATCCCGTTATTGGCGGTAGTACGGCCCAGTTACAACACCTATATGCAAGCTACCGAGCCTGGGCCCGCACTCTTACCATTGCCGGCGACAAACAATGTCGCGTCGCCTTCCGTCTGGAAGCACCTTCGCCCCAGGATCGCAGCGACAATTGGCGGCTGCACTATCTATTACAGGCGCGAGATGATGCCAGCCTGATCCTTCCCGCAGCCGAAGTCTGGAAAAGTGGGAGCGGAGTTTTGGAGGCGTTGGGCCGCCGTTTCGAGCGGCCCCAGGAGCAGTTGCTCACCGGTCTTGGTTACGCAGGCCGTTTTTTCCCGCCGATCCAACAGGGTCTGCAAGAGCAAAACTCTACCGGCGTCACCCTGAGCGCTCAGGAGGCGTTTGACTTCCTGCGCGACTGCGCCCCCCTTCTGGAACGCAGCGGTTTTGGCCTGCTCACACCCCCCTGGTGGAACAAGCCGGGTACGCAGTTGGGTGTGCGCCTGCAACTGGGCAGCACGTCCAGTTTGCAGGGAGATGCGTCAGTCTCCTCCGGCCATCTGAACCTGGACAAGCTGGTGCGCTATCGCTGGGAGCTTTCCATCGGCGACACCGCTCTCACTCACGAAGAATTCAACGCCCTGGTCGCGCTCAAGTCTCCCCTGGTGCAGATTCGCGGCCAATGGGTGCAGCTCGATCCGGAACAGATTGAAACCGCCATCCGCTTCTGGGAGAAGCAAAAGGATTTGATAGGGGATATGTCCCTGCACGAGGCGCTGCACCTGGGATTGGGTGGTGAAGATGAGCACAACGGCCTGCCGGTCGAGGGCGTGGAGATGGACCGTTGGTTGACCAACTGGCTGGACAAACTGCGGGGCGATGAGACCTTGGAACTGTTGCCTCCGCCCCCTGAGTTGCAGGCTGAGTTACGACCCTATCAACAATACGGCTATTCCTGGCTTCACTTCGCCCGCCGCTGGGGGATGGGCGTCATCCTGGCCGACGACATGGGGCTGGGCAAGACCATCCAGACATTGACGCTGGTGCAGCAGCTCAAAGACGAACTTGGCGGCCTGCCCGCGCCCATCTTGCTCGTCTGCCCAACCTCAGTCGTTACCAACTGGCAGTTGGAAAGCGAGAGGTTCACGCCTGATCTGAAAACCCTGGTCCATCAGGGTGCTGACCGGCTACGGGGAGATGAGTTTGCGGCCGCCGCCCAGGAAGTGGACATGGTGTTGACCAGCTATGCCCTGGTGCGCCGGGACGCGGAGGCAATGTGTCGGATGGATTGGCTGGGCGTAGCCCTCGATGAAGCACAGAATATTAAGAATGCCAACACCCAACAGGCCCGAGTCGTCCGCAAGCTTTCCGCCGATTTCCGCTTGGCCCTCACCGGCACGCCCGTGGAGAATCGGCTTTCGGAACTATGGTCGATCATGCACTTTTTGAATCCCGGCTTCCTGGGCGGGCAACGGAAGTTCCGCAAACAATTTATCCTGCCTATCGAGAAGTACGGAGATGAAGAGGCCGTCCAAAAGCTGCGGCAACTAACCCGCCCTTTCATCCTGCGCCGTGTCAAAACCGACCCTACCGTCATCACCGATCTGCCTGAGAAACAGGAGGTGAAGGTGTTCTGTCACCTCAGCGAGGAGCAGGCCACCCTGTACCAAGCGGTGGTGCAGGATGCGCTGGCCGCCATCGAAATGCAGGATGCGGACGACATCACCCGTAAGGGGATGGTGCTCAGTATGTTGATGCAGCTCAAGCAGGTGTGTAATCATCCCGCCCAATACTTGCACCAGGCAGAGACATACAACCCTTTCGAGGACAACAACCGTAGCGGTAAATTACGGCGTTTTCACGCCCTGTTGGACGAAGTGCTGGCCGAGGGTGATCGCCTGCTTCTCTTCACCCAGTTTACAGAGATGGGCGGCCTGATCAAGCGTTACATCCAGGAGCGGTTCGGGGCGCCGGTACTCTATTTACACGGGGGTGTACCCGCCAAAAAGCGGGCTGATCTGGTGGGTCGTTTCCAGAGTGAGGGTGGGCCACCGGTGTTCATTCTGTCGTTGAAGGCGGGCGGAACGGGGCTGAACCTGACCAACGCCAATCATGTCTTCCACTTTGACCGCTGGTGGAACCCGGCCGTGGAAGACCAGGCCACCGACCGCGCCTTCCGCATCGGCCAGACGCGCAATGTGCTGGTGCATAAATTCGTCTGTCTGGGCACGCTGGAGGAGCGTATCGACCTGATGCTCGAAGAGAAAAAAGCATTGGCGGACAGCGTCATCGGCTCTGGCGAAAACTGGTTGACCGAGATGAGCACAGCCAATTTACGAGATCTAGTAAAACTGAGGAAGGAGTAGAGAAGAGCCCGTGAGCTGGTATTACAACGCCAAACCGACAATTGAGACAGACAAAGGTATCAAAGCCAAAAGCAAGCGTGGTGCGTTTGTAAAGAATTGGTGGGCAACACGTTGGATTGAGGCGATGGAACAATTGATGGATCGCGGCCGCTTGAGTCGGGGCCGACGATACGCGCGCAAGGGGCAGGTGCTTTCCCTTACAGAGAAGCCCGGCAATGTAACGGCCAAGGTTCAGGGGTCGCGACGCCGGCCCTATACCGTCACCATCCGCATCAAACCGATGATTGCCCGGCAGTGGCAGCAGGTGATCGAGGCGCTGGCCGCCCGACCGATCTTCATGGCCCAACTGCTGGCCGGTGAAATGCCCCAGGATATCGAGGAAGCGTTTACAGAGGTCAACCTCTCTCTCTTTCCCGCATTGGCAGAGGAACTAACCCAGGATTGCAGCTGTCCCGATTGGGCGACGGTTTGCAAGCACCTGGCGGCCGCACACTACATTTTGGCCGAGCGATTCGACGAAGATCCATTCTTGCTCTTTCGCCTGCGTGGGAAACCCCAGGAAGAGCTTGTGGAGGCGTTGAACGAGCAGCAGGGGTTCGGCCTCCTGAGAGAAAGTGCGGCGCCGGAATATGATGCGCCGCCCTCGCTACCCACCTCCGTGGCCGATTTTTGGGGAATTGGAAAAGAGGGCGTTCACTTCCCCGCACAGGTCGCGGCGCCGACTGACCCTTATCCGGCGTTGACCCGGCTGGGCGCGCCCGCGTTTATGGAAGATATCGAGCGCTGGCTGGGACCGGCCTACGATGCCATGTCAGAGGCGGCCATAGCCAGCGTCTTCAGCAATGAACCCCTTGAAAGCGAGGATGAATCAGCATGAATTTAGTGGATGTACTGGAGCAATGGCGTAGCAACGATCTGAAAAACTATGTTACCCTGCTGGGCGGGGAGAGTCGGATCACCCGCAAGGCCGATCGCGTCGACTTCATCGCTCAGGTGTTGTTGAAAAAAGCTTCTCTGCGTCGTATTTGGGAGCAGATGGATGAGATCAGCCGGCGCGCGATCTCCGTCGCCTTTCACAGCGAGGGAGAGTTCGACCGTGGCGCCTTTGTGGCTCAATATGGAGGCCTGCCGCCGCGCCCTAAAAATAAAAGCCGGTATAGTTTTTACAATGAACCGATTCCCTTCGATCTGTTCGTAATCGACGGACAGATTCCGGATGACCTGATACCCCTGCTGGCCGATCTGGCATTGCCGCCGGAACGATTTCAGCTTTCGGGCGTGGAGGAAGCGCCTGCCACATTTGAACATGGTCGCTATGTAGAGGATGTGATGGCAATGGAGACGGAAGTTATTGGCCGTACCGATCTATTGACCTATCTGCAATTGATGGAGCAGAAACAACTGCGCTTCAGCGCCAAGAACACGCGATTGACGGCAGCCAGCGTGCAAAAGGTGTTGGCCAATTTGGTGGCGGAAGATTTTCGCGAAGCGTCGGAGAAGGTGACGGCGAGAACAACGATCCGCCCAATGGGCCTGGACGTTTTCACCCAGGAATCGGGCTTGGCGACGCGCACCGGCAAGCTGACCAAAGCCGGTCGCACCTATCTGCACACCCAGGACTCAGAGATCATGTTGGAGGCGTTCGAGAAATGGACGACCAGCGGAAAGTTCGATGAACTGCACCGTATCACCCACCTGGGCGGCCTCAAATCCCGGGGGACGCGTCTGACTTCGCCGGCAACACGCCGAGAGAAAGTGATCGAGGCTCTTTCCTGGTGCCCGGTGGGGCAGTGGATCGACATCAGTGACTTTTACCGGGCCATTGTCATTTGGGATTTTGATTTCAAGGTGGAAAAGACAAACTATAGCCATCTTCATATAGGGTCCCGCTATTATGGTGATTTGAACAGCATCGACAATTATTGGGGGCTCACCAGTGGCGCCTACATCAACGCCATCATCTGGGAATACTTGGGCACCATCGGCGCGGTTGACGTCGCCTTTCTGGAAGATGACTTCATATCACTGTTTGACACTGGTTACCTCGAAATGGATGAGCCGCTCAGCCTCTACGACGGCCTATGCTATTTTCGCATCAATCCGTGGGGAGCGTTCCTGTTGGGGCAGGCGGATGAATATATCCCAGCCCAGCCCAAGCAAAAGGCACTCTTCACCATCGACGCCGATAAGCGGGTACATCTGCAGGCATTGCTGTCGCCCAACGAGCGCTTGAGGTTGGAAGCCATGGCGGATGCCATTGACGAGCGGCGCTATCAGTTGCACGAGATGAAAATATTGACCGCGGCGGAGGGTGGCCAGAAACTCGATTCCATCATCGATTTCTTGCGCAACGGCCACCAGGGAGATATGCTGCCGGCTATCCTCGATTGGTTGGTTCAACTACGGCGAAATCAAGGGGCGTTCAAAGAGATCGAACCGGCCGTATTGGTGCGGATCAGTCAGCCCGACCCGGTGCACATGGTGCGGCAAGACAAGGTGTTATCCAAGCTGTGCCGGCCAGTGGATGAGACCATGATTCTGGTGCGCTCATCGCATCTGGCGCGCTTCCGCAAGCGGCTGAAAGTGTTAGGTTATCTCTTGACCTGAACTGATACCGGTTTTTTTTGCTACCCCGATCGACTGGGGTCCGTATCCACTTCCATCGTATAAATTCCCGATGCCATCCCCCTGCCAGGGAGTGCCCCTGCTCTTGGTGATCGAGCAGGTCAGTTCCACAATTCTCTTGACCCCCCCCACCTGACCCTCGCCTGACCGATCCGCCAGGTTGAGACCTGAATCGCTTTTGAACAATGCCAAAGATAGCATATTTCACCTTGAATCTATCCTGTATTTCTCGGCAACCCGTTCTTTAGAGATGAAATTCTGCAGCGGTGTGGAATGCTACTTCTGGCGTTCCTAAAAATTCGCCGGTTGGGAACACCGATTTCTCATATTTATTGTGCGCATAACTATAAAATGCTAATCCCCATCTTTCTTCATCACCCAAAAATCGCAAACGAAAGAGATGGTATGGTGTACTGCGAAGCCGTTCCAGATTTTCTTCTCGACTTTCCGGAAAGCCTGCTGGTGGCCAGTCTGGGGCAGGCGGTTCTGGCTCTGTGTAAGCATCTACATAGCAAAAATGACTGCGAAATCGAATGCCAAGATTCGTATAACGGCCAGAAAAATGAGCTTCCGCATATTGCTGAATACGTTCCGTTGTACGTATTTTGAGGGCACCACTAATCTTCATATTCGATCTCCGTTAGGGGTCTGCAGGGTTTTAATGACCCCAAAAGATGTGTTAAAGTCAGTCATCAAAATCAAAAGGGAGGAAAGGCAACTGATGGAATTGACAGAAACAGTGAAAGAAGTCTTTATAGAATCAGCAAGAATATTAAAGGGTAGTACTCGACGGGTGTTCATGACCCAGATAGTCAGAGGGTGTTCGGAAATTATTGAGTAGCTATTGACGAATTGGAGAATAAGCCTATAAGATAAAAGAAACAATTGAAAACAAGGAGAACTGAGTAATGATTATTCTGGCCCCCAAGCTATTCTATCCCACAGACTTGACAAATGGACAGTGGGAACTGGTTGCAGATTTGTTCCGGCGTAAATGCGGCCCTGGTCGTCCGACGACAGTGGACCTACGTCAAGCAGTGAACGCCATCATTTATCTGGTGCGAACGGGCTGTCAATGGCGAATGATACCGAAACAGTATCCGCCCTGGACGACAGTACGCTACTACTACGACAAATGGACTGATAATGGTACTTGGCAACAATTGAATCGTCTATTACGCCAAGTGTGTCGAGTTTCTGCGAGCCGTCAAGCTGAACCTAGCCTTGGACTGATCGATAGCCAAAGCGTGAAGACGACCGAAGTAGGCGGTATCAAAGGCTTTGATGGTGGAAAACTCGTCAAAGGCCGCAAACGTCAGATTTTGACAGATAGTCAGGGAAACCTGCTCGGCGCTACCGTCCATGCCGGCAATGAATCGGATCAGGAGGGCGGCGGCGATTTGTGTGATAGTTGTTTGCCAGACCTGTCATCCTTGGAGAAAATCCTAGCCGACCAGGGCTATCGAGGCGACACCTTACGTTTGGAGTTAGCCGAATATGGCATCATTCTGGAAATCGTTGAACGACCCCAAGGCCAGAAAGGCTTTGTCGTGCAAAAATTCCGTTGGGTAGTCGAACGCACCCTCGCCTGGCTTGGACGCAACCGACGCCTGGCCAAAGATTACGAGGAACATACCTGGAATAGTGAAGCCATGCTCTATATTGCTTCCATTCACTTGATGTTGAAACGAATAGCACCCAACACTGCGTTACCAAAACCTTATGCAAAATGAATGATATACAGATTTGTTTTCGTTTACCTCCATTTTGTCGATTGTGAACGATTAATTTCCGAACACTCTCTCAAGGCATTAGGCAAAGGAGGACAACGTCGGGCTGAAGCTGAATTGGGTTGGAATCGACGAACCATACGTAACTAAAAATTCTGAAAAACTTTCTTGAGTCATTTTTTTGCCCCCGTTTACACAAATGTGAATGAGCAAAACCCCTGTATACGGGGGGGCTGAATAGCCGTTTTAGACTTATCCAGAGTTTTCAGTATGTAAGGGGACGGAGGAACTTGAAAGTGGCATTCCCTACCCTGATAACTTTGCAGGCAGAGGTCGAAAACCAGCCGAATACCACTTGCCCAAGCTTCTGGATGACATCAAAGCCATCGTTGATGCAGAAAGTCAAACTGACCCAAGCTTCAAAACGACCCGTTTGTACATATGGATAAGTGCGGCAGCGGTCAGAAAACAATTGATAGAGCAAAAGGGGTACAGTGGTTTGTTCTTATCCGCCCCCGCCCCCACTTGATTTTCGGGATAATCATTTTTCTGGAATTCCCTTATCGTACAACGGGAACATGACCGCATAGAGGATGCTGGCCACGACACAGGCAGCCAGCATTACCGGTAGACCCCGCCTGCTCCACATCGCCGAGGTAATAGGGGAGTGAGTGCGCTCCGACATTGTGGCCACCACGATGTTGGCCGTGGAACCGATAATCGTGCCGTTACCACCAAAGCCTGCTCCAAACGCCAATGCCCACCACAAGGGCGATATGTTTATTCCCGCCACGCCCAATTGTTGGATCACCGGGATCAGGGCGATGGTGATCGGGATGTTATCGACGATGGCCGAGAGAATAGCCACTACCCAGATGAAAATGATGCCTAGTATCAGCGGATTTATACTCCCGGCGCCGGCCAGCAACTCGGCCAACCGATCAAGAGCACCAGATGCTTCCAAACCCCCGACCACGATAAACAAGGCGATAAAGAATATGAGTATATTCCATTCGATTCGCTCGAAAAGCTCATGGGTGTTGGGTCGTATCCACAACAAGGCCACAGCCGCCATTGCCAGGGCAATAAACGATGGACTCAATCCCAGAGGTTCTTGGAGAAAAAACAACAGTATCGTCACTGCTAACACGACAACTACCTTCTTGGCTGTCGTTGGATCGTCCAAGGCTTTGGACGGATCAAGCATTCTTATCGCATCGGCTCTAGCAGGTTGCTGCCTCAGTTCGGTGCGGAAGAGGAAAATCAGCATACCGAGTACTACTAGCCAGACAATCAACACCACCGGCAATGCGTTTATCAGGAAATCGTTAAAAGATAGTCCTGCCGCTGAACCGATCAGTATATTAGGCGGATCACCGACCAGCGTTCCCGTACCACCGGTATTGGATAACAAAGCCAACGCCATCAATAGAGGGACGGCGCTCATGCCCAAGATCTCGCTGATCAGAATGGCCACAGGTGCGATGAGAACGACCGTTGTCACATTATCCAGAACCATGGAAAGCACGGTGGTGACAGTTCCCATCAAAATGAGTAGTAGAATCGGTTTTCCTCCTGACCAGCGGCCGACCATAGTGGCCACATATTCGAAGAAGCCGGTAGGTTGTAGTAGTGCGACCAAAGTCATCATACCCAGCAGCAGACCCACGGTATGAAAATCGATTGCCTCGATTGCCTGCTCCTCACCGTAAAAGCCAGCGAAGATGCCCACACCCACCATGACGGCAGCTCCCACAATGGCGGCTGTGGCGCGTGGTATTCGTTCGGATAAGATCACCGCCAGGGTGATCAAGAATATGGCGGTGGCGATGAGGATGTTCATGCGGATGGGTGATTAGGTACGTTTTGCCACCAGGAGGCGAGTAAAGCCCGGCCAATGTCGACCCGTGAGGCTAGGCCTACCAACTGGTTATCGTGGTTGACGACTGGTAAATCGAGCAATTTGTACTTGTTAATATAGGCAAAGGCTCGCAAAAGTCCCGAATCTAGCCGGACTGAGGTAGGCGGTTCCATAACCTCTGATACGGGTTGCTCAAGCTGTTCCTGAGCGGGTTCGCCATTCTCCATCGCTCCAAAATCTCCGACGTAATCTATGTCCTCAATCAAATCAACGAAAGCGGGCATGATGAGCTGTAGCAGATCGTGAAGCTGTAAAATACCCACCAGACATCCAGCATCGTCTAGAACCGGCAGCATTCCGATGTGATGGGTGTGGAACAGATTCGCGGCATCTACTACGATATCTGCGGCCAACACCGATATCACTTCCTTCTTCATACAACAGTCTACTTGCAGCATTCTTATCTCCTGGTTCGCAAACACCTGCTCTGCGAACTATAGTCAACTATGACCTGCGAAAAGATGAACGGATTGAAGGCTGACACTCCACTCGATCGCGAAGGAAAAACTAGCACTCAATTGGAATACAAATGTGACGTTACATTGATTTATCGGGCGGCGTAGGCGTGCCGTCGAACCCAAAGATCACCACCGCGTTTACGCATCTTCTGCATTTTTGTCCTGGGCTGTGTTCTCATCAAAAGCGAATCGGACTTGTCTTGTATCCTCTTCTCTACCCGTAAATTCAGTTAGCGATCCGTACAGGTCGGGTCGTCGACTTGTTATCCAACGTTGGCCCGTACATTTATGGAGCAAGCCAGGATCTAGGTCTGCAACCACCATTTCATCTTGAGCTTTCCATGTTTCGACGAGAATGTCTCCATAAGGGTCAATAATCATGGCGTTTCCCGTTCTCACTTCATCATCATCTATGCCGACTCCATTGCTGAAAATCAGGAACATGCCATTATCATGTGCCCGCGAAGGAAGCCAATGCATTAGCCATTCTCTTCCCTTTGGCCCTCGAAATTCAGCCTCGATGGCAGCAGGATTCTCTTTCCGGGTTTCCCAGAGGCGTGGATTAATTCTTCCCATACAACGGGGACTTGGGGAATCACAACCGCCGGTCTGATGAGGGGCGAGAAGTATCTCAGCACCCTTCAATGCTGTAATTCGTACATTTTCTATGATATTGCTATCGTAACAAATCAGTATGCCTGCTTTCGCACCTTGCGGGATATTAAATACTGTGTACTCATTACCACTTGCCATATGTTCGCTGATAAAACAATGGAGCTTACGATGATAGGCAATCTGCCCATCGGGCATGGCCACCACATAAGTATTGTATAAATCTCCTCCTTCAACGCTCTCTATCAACCCGGCGCCAATGGTCATATTATATTTCGACGATAGGGAAAGCAACTCCTGAGAGGATGGGCCTGAAGGAACCAGTTCTGCCAGTAATTCAATGTCAGGCTTGGAGAGATTCCTGACATGCCAGTAGCCGGTTATGCACATTTCAGGAAAAACAAGCAAGTCTACCTTTTCATGTGCAGCTGACTCAACAAACTCACGAATAGTCTCCAGATTACGATTCTTGTCTCCTGGTTTGTGATTGAACTGAACTGAAGCAGCTTTGATTTTATTCATTGAGAGGTATCCTAGGACTGACTTACTTTTTTGCAACCCAACATTTTTCCATCACAGTTTAACCCCGTACTAAGTCGGGTAAAATGGTCACTATCTTTTGCAGACTGCCAAATAACTGACCAGAAAACGATGTCTCACGCTCCCGGCTAAGGGAAGGGAGAAGATCACTTAGGACTGAGAATTCAATACCTTGCGGAACTCTGTGGTCATTTGGAGGAAGCAGCGCCGCATGTTATTCAGTCCTAAATCCTTAGCAACAGCATCTATCAAGGCTTGATCATCAATGAAGCTACATTTATAAACCCTACAATTGAGTTTAACAGAAGCACTCCTTTACCGCTATGATCCAGATCATACGCAGAAGCGGAGAATGCGATGTCATAGCGAGGAGCTAATTATTGATCAATTCGCACCGTAAATCATGGTTTGACCAACACACGCTCTCAAGGATAATATAAAGGGAATGTGACCTCTGACGCAGGCTACCCCGGTAAGCGACCGACAAGCCCCAACAGGATCGTACGATGGGGGCATATGAGTTGAAATGCCAGAGGCGGCTGCATATCTCCGGCAGGAAGTTTACAACTGCAACAGGCCTCACCAACGCAGCATCTCGAACTGTGTGACCGACGAACGTTGATCAGTTCTCTTTATCGCCAGCAAACATTGGAGGCGCGTATGCAAGAGGAAACCGGTCGCCTTGTAGTTACCTCACCTGGCAGTGGGGAACGACTCTTTGGATTGAAGGGGACATCGCAAGTCATCATCTGAAAGTTTTAAGGCCGTTTCAAGAAAGGGAATCCCGGCATGGTTCATTGATGCCGTTTTGCATCTTTACAAATTCTTGAGAAGTGCTCTTGTGCTGAAGCCAGAAAGTCCGATTTCAGCGTCTTAGAGCGCCTCAAACCTTGCCAATTACCTAA
>PIVW01001115.1 GCA_003353825.1 Chloroflexota bacterium | reverse complement strand
ATCCCCTCTGCCTGTAATGCCTCGACGATGGTCTCGATGGTAGCGCCGTCACCCGAAATCACTGTGTTCTGCGGTCCGTTGATGGCAGCAATGGATACTGTGTCGATGTGCTCGGCGACCAAAGGATGTACCTGTTCTTCGGCGGCCATGACCGCAACCATAGCGCCACCCGCCGGCAACGCCTGCATTAGCTTTCCACGGGTGGCAATGAGCTGGAGCGCCTCTTCCAGGCTGAAGACACCGGCCACGCAGGCGGCGACGTACTCGCCCACGCTGTGTCCCAGCACCACGTCTGGGCGGATGCCCCATGACTGCCATAGTTCGGCCAGGGCATATTCCAGGGCAAATAGCGCCGGTTGGGTGTAGGCCGTTTGATTAAGGAGTGAGCTTGCCTCATCTTCGCCGAAAAGCACCCCCAACAGGGGAGTCTCCAACAGCGGTTCCAGAATCTCTGCGCAGTGCTCCAAGGTGCTGCGGAAGGTGGGCTGCGTCTCATAGAGTTGCTGGCCCATGCCGGTGTATTGCGAACCCTGACCTGTGAATAGCCAGGCTGTCTTCGTCGTTGTTCCAGCCTGAGCGTTGTAGAGGCCGGCAGCAGTTTGACCCTGCGCCAGGGCCTGAAGTTGTTGCAGTAAGGCCTCAGTGGTCTCAGCCGTCAAAGCAGCGCGCTGACTGAAGTGGCTGCGTCCCGCCCCGGCGGTGTAACAGAGGTCGGCCAGGGGGATGTTGTCCTGTTCATGCAGGTGCTGTAGATATCGTTCGGCCAACACAGGCAGTGCTGTTTCTGTCTTGGCTGATATCGGCAACACATGCCAGGAACGCTCGGGCGGTTCTGGCTCGGATGTTGGGGAGGGCCGGCCGGCCGGCGCCTGTTCGAGGATGACATGGGCATTGGTACCCTGAAAGGCGAAACCACTGATCCCGGCCACCTTCAATTTGCCTTCCTGCTCCGGCCACGGTGTCGATTCTGCCGTCACCTGTACCGGAAACCGCTGCCAGGGTATCTGTGGCGAGGGCTCGTGAAAATGTAAGTGCGCCGGTATCTCACCATGCTGCATGGCCAGTA
>PIVW01000486.1 GCA_003353825.1 Chloroflexota bacterium | reverse complement strand
CTCTTGCGAATTTATGTTCGTTTAACAGTGGTTGCAACTTCAGCGCGCACTTTATCGATCACGCCCGTTTCAACCAATTGTGCTGTGTTGTGCAGGGCAAAATAGATACGGCCTCGTTTTGAGCGCCCATGCCCTACCGTGACAAGGCCGTTCAGACCCAGAAGTAATCCGGCGCCATATTCACGGTCATCCAGGCGTTCAGCGGCGGCGCGGAAAGCAGGTCGTGCAATCGCGGCTCCCACTTTAGAAACCGGCCGTGCCATGATCTCTTCTTTGATTACATCCATCAGATGACCGGCTACAGCCTCAGCCAGTTTGATAACAACATTGCCGGTGAAACCATCGGTGACAATTACATCTGCCTCGCCAGCCACCATTTCTTTGGGTTCGAAGGCACCGATGTAGCGTTTACCCAATAAACTCTGCAACAGGGGTTCAGCCCCTCGCGTGAGATCATTACCTTTCCCCTCTTCCTCACCATTCGAGAGCAGGGCTACGCCTGCGGTATCCAGGCCAAGCCTGGCTTCGGCATATATCGCCATCATCTGGCCCCACTGAGCCAACCATTCTGATTTACAATCAGAATTGGCGCCGATATCCCCCAATATAAACAAACCCTTTTTGCCAGGGAAAGGCGTTGTCAAAACAGCGCGTTGAACGCCAGGTATTCGACGAAATACCATATGCCCCGCTGTCAAGGCACCTCCGGTGTGGCCGACTGTACAGAAGCCATCGCCTTCCCCTTCTTTGACCAGCCGCATCCCTACTGCCATGGAATTATCTTTCTTACGACGGGCAGCCAGAGCGGGTTTCTCATCTATATCCAGGTTCTCAGAGGCATGGACAATCGATAAATCGAGACCAGATGTGTCATACTTGGCTAATTCCGCCTCTACCACATCCTGCATGCCAACCAGGATAATAGCATATCCGCTATCGCGAGCGTAATCTACAGCTCCAGCTACCGTTTCGACCGGAGCATGATCGCCCCCCATTACATCTAGAACCAGCTTCATAATATCCCTCGGTTAAGAGGGTAACCTCCCAAAGCCAACGTGCCCGGCCCGGTCAGTAGACCAATCAGGCCATCCACAAAATGCAACATAGGCTTAATGTAGAACTCCTCATCGCTGATATCAGCGCCATTACGCAGGGAGATGCCAACAAAAAAATTGATCCGCGCCGGCACCTGAGCGATGTTAAGACTCTGGTGATGGTTTTCAGGGAGATTACAACTCGAATCACAGATAACTTGAGTGGTCACGGATGGTTCCTATAAAGCAATGATATTAGAAGTCACTCTGCTTTGTGTTGCTGAACTATTTAGCCAGGAATGACATGAATCATGAAGATTCAACACGATTTCGTTGGGTTCAAGAAGAACACGTGGTGCGTATTGCGTGTTTCTCTACCGGACACTTCTATCAACTGTCTTTCCTTCGATTTCACTCAGGACAGGTCTGAGCGGGTTTTCGAAGCTGGCATACATCAAAAGACACGGACTTTGGTGCTGAAACATCGTTCATGAGGCCGACTTTAGCGAAGAATCTGGCGATTCACGTGCTGCGAGACCCTTCACTGGTGTTTCGTGATCATGTGAATTGTGTGCTTGACCCGTTCAGGGTGACACAATAGAAAAGTGTCCGGTAGTGAATTGCGTGTTACGTGATGGTTGTGCTAATGAACCACTGATCAACCGATCCCAGGGTAGGAACACCGGGCGATGCCATCGGTTGCGCTGGGATACAGTATATAAGCCCATAGCTGATTCAAAAAGTATAGAGTGTTCGCCAACACTAGGCAATAGTGCATTGTAACGATTGAACGAAAGGTTGACAAGCATGAGAAGCCTTCGCTATAATCCTATCTGTATCTGTGCCCCCGTGGCGGAATTGGCATACGCGGCAGGTTGAGGGCCTGTGCCCATCTGGGCGTCTCCGTTCGAGTCGGAGCGGGGGCACCATAGCAAAACAGCGTCAGGCAACTTACCTGGCGCTGTTTTTTTTAGCTCTTTCGGAATTTATGTGGTTTCTACTAGAAAACCAGGACGATACACACAAGCACCATGTGTTTTTCCAGGACCGCATGAGATCCTGTTAAGCCCTTTTTATTCGAAGACTACTCTACATATCTAACCTATCACGGTTCCCAAACCGGCCCCCAATCACCGGCATCATTACTCGTAAGCTGTACAAATCCCGCGCCATCCCTGCCGATCACAGCCAACTCAGTGTCACCTTCAACCAGTAAAAACGCCAGTTTATCGCTGCTGCCAGACCAAACTGCTGGGGCTTCGGGAAAGACAAAGCGAATAAGTTGCGTCCTGCCACTGCCGTCCGCCTGCATGAGATACAACGACCAGGTACTATCAGCATCGCCGCTGACATGAGCGATACTGCTACCGTCGGGCGACCAACTTGGCGCCTGGCTCCACGCTTCCAACGGGGTCAAGCGCAGAACTTCGTTGCCGGCAATGGCCAGGGTGTAAATACCGGCATTACCATCGCGGGTGGAGGCAAAGGCTACTTGCTGGGAGTCTGGCGCCCAGACTGGGTTCCAACTACTGTAACCAGAATCAGTTAGCTGTTGGGCTGTGTTTTCTCCTACAGCGATAGTGTAAATGACTTGTGGTCCGCTGGCATTATCAAACACGATACGACTGCCATTCGCGGCCCATTGATAGGCTGATTGGTCACCCGATAACGCCACCCAAGGTCCTCCATCTAAAAAGAGATCATAGCCATCTTCTGTGGTCAGAGCATAGGCTGTATGTGCACCGTCGGGGCTGATGCTGTACGCCACCGCACCAGGAGCGAACAACAATTCTGTCTGGTTACTGCCGTCCGGATTCATCGA
This sequence comes from Chloroflexota bacterium, assembly GCA_003353825.1. The sequence continues at coordinate 1,490 of PIVW01000486.1, read as the reverse complement.
CCACAGCGCCGGACCCTGGCCATTATCACTGGTGAAAAACATAAGATCGCCGTCACGAGACCAAAATGGATGCTCATTACGCCCTTCGTACGTGAGCTGGATTTCACCGGAGCCATCACTATTGGCCAGATATATTTGGGCAGTGCCGCTTCTATCTGAGACGTAAGCGATGCGTGGCACAGCAGGAAGTATCGATGTCGGAGAGGGAGTTGTGGTGGGGACAGGTGTTTCGGTAGGGGTTTGCGTAAAGGTGGGTGTTAAAGTCACGGTTTGGGTCGGGGTATATGAAGGGGGCGGGGCCAGGACAACCGAAGTTGCAGTGGCTGTTACCAGAACATCACTCGCCACGATCTGAGTCGAAATGGGCGGCGGTGTAGAGGTCGACACGAGTGGCAACTCACCTCCCAGCAGCACCCAGGCCCCGATTGCAAGAGCCGCAAATCCCAGCAAAAAACCAATGAGGACATAGAGCCAGATCCCGGAGCGGTGCGATGATACCGGCGTGGCTATAGGCTGTGTTTGTGGCTGCGCGACAGCGCCAAAAGCGCGGGTAAAGGCGCTGGATGTGGGATAACGCTTGGCCGGATCTTTGGCTGCAGCGGTGCGTAACACTGAGGTGATGCCCTGTGGAAGATCCGGGTTCAGATCCCTGGGGTCGGGTAAAGGCTGGTGTACATGGGCGTACAGTGTGGCTTGAGGCGTCTCCGCTCTGAAAGGGGATTGCCCAGATAGCACATGATAGGCCACGATCGCCAGCGCATAGACATCACTGCGACCATCCACAAGACGTCCCTCAGCCTGTTCTGGAGACATGTATTCGGGTGTGCCCAATATGGTCCCTGCCTGGGTAAGGCTACTCATGCTGGCGGCATGGGCGATACCAAAATCTGTGAGCAGAGCGTGTCCGTTATCCTTCACCAGAATATTACTGGGTTTGATATCGCGATGAACGATGCCCCGACGGTGTGCATAATCCAGCGCTGCCCCCACCTGATTGACAATACTCAGGGCAAAGTCAAGCGGCAGACGTCCGCCGACCCGATGCAATACCTCGGCCAGTGATTCCCCCTCGACATACTCCATGGCGATATAGTCACGTCCATCCACCGCACCGGCATCATGAATCGCCACGATATTTATGTGATCGAGTCGAGCTGCAGCACGCGCCTCGAATAGAAATCGATCAACCAGTTCCGTGTCGCCCTGCAGACTCTCCTTCAAGAGTTTTAACGCAACCGGACGTTCCAGCCGCTGGTGATACGCCAGGTAGACGGTAGCCATACCACCGCGACCTATCTCTCGCTCGATGCGGTAGGGGCCGATTGTATCGCCAGGAGAAAACATTGGGTAGGAGTCAGAAAATCGTGCGGATCAATTACGTAATCACTGAAAACTCTGGAAAACTCGATTCATAAAGCAAAGTCCAGAACATCGTCCCAGTCGGAAGGTCTCAGTCGCGTTTTTTCACGGAACCATTCAACTTGTTGATG
>PIVW01000485.1 GCA_003353825.1 Chloroflexota bacterium | reverse complement strand
GTATTCCGATCTGAAATCCTCCGACCAATCGCGCATAGCGTTTACAAACCCTACGGTATCAGCTGAAAGGTACAATGAATCCAGTTGGTAGACCTTGCGCACATATTCTGGCATAGTAACAGTCGAATCATCTGAGAATTCGGTATATGCACCGGGAGGCGCCGTATCGCCAACATTCTCAGCCGCTATACCATTAATACTAATTGTTTGTGCGACTCCTCCATTATAGATTTCGAAGAGTTGCTCTACACTCTCCCACCAATCGTTTTGCACCGAGTCTGGATAGCGTCGATGAAGTTCAGATTTCGCTTCGTCATCAGACAGCTCGCTCCAGGCAGCGTTGCCGTCATCGATACTGCAGCCATAACTATTCAACTTTACTTGGCGCCATGTGTAGGTTGTAGCTTCGCCCAAGGGTACTGAAAACTCGACCGGGTCGTTCGTCGCTACACTGGGATCGTCGCGTAAGATCGTAATCGCTGGGTCACTGACATCCATTCTCCCAGCTGTTTCTTGAAAAGCCAAAGCGACAGTAGGTGTGTAGGTGGCGGTGGCGCCCGTAGTGCATGTCGCGTAATTACTATTCAAAAACTGTGTTATCTCACTCGAAGTTCCGTTCAGCCCCGCCACCATATGTGTATAAGTGTTGACATCGGTATGGATCAGCGTCGGATCAATTCCCCAGGTATCGGTAAATAGATCTTTTGCGTTGGAATCCCCGAAATTTGCCCCGATCTGATTCAGATCTGGATTGATGTAGGCGAGAAATGATCCGCCCAGCCCCACTGTCATCAGGTTGTACATCACCTTGTCTTCGTCATCCACCTCAGGATCGCCACTCACTTCGGGCGCACTCGTACCAAACAGACCTATATGAACATCTTTGCTTTCACTGACGTTAAGCCCTGTTACACTCAGTTTTTCTTCATAGTATGAGGCGATAACTGATGTTTGGATCTCTACATCTTTATTGTTGCCCTTTCCCTCCTTGTATGAATCTAGATCAGCCTGCGCCAGCCACATGATTTGGCCGTCCTGCAGACTAATCCCGCGATCCACCTCCGCTGGGCTGAATGCAAGGCGGGCGCCAAACGCGTAGATATTCCCCGCCGTCGCCACAGGCTGTAAAGGCACCCATAAGCTGTAAGTGTCCGTACTCGCTTGCATGGCGTTTATGGCAAATTCGGAGGAAAGGCTTGGAGAAATGGTGCTGTTGATCGTGAGCACTGGCAACAGAGTGATATCCTCTTTGGATTTATCTAGATCTTGGATCTGGCCTTTATCGTCGGTATCGGGCCAATCCAAAGTGCTAAGACTATAGCGCAAATGCTCGGTTATGTTTGGTCTGACTTGCAGGTCGACATAGACTGTTGTGTCTGTGGCATGGCTGGTCACCGCCAGATTAAAGCTGGTACGGTAGGGCATCGTGCGATAAGGTGATATGTCCTGGTCATCAGGAACCATATCTCCGTCATTATCGTCGTCCCAGAGATTGGGTACACCATCCTCATCATAATCGGTGTAGGTATCTGTTCCCGTGTAGTTTGCACTTGTGAAAATCGGATTCCACTCTTGCCCATCGTCCATACCATCGTTGTTGCTGTCTGGATCTAAGGGGTCGGAACGCCAGACCTTGCCGTTATATGTAAAACCTTGCAATTCCAGAGTATCGGTAATGCCGTCAAGATCACTATCCCAACCACTTTCACCATGATATGCCGTTCCCAAACACCACTCCTCCTCATTGCTGAGACCGTCTCCATCGTCATCGCCTTGAGGATCAACGCCCGAGGCCACGTATAGTGATCGGCAGTCCTGCACTTCTATGACTGTGTCGGCAGACATTGCCCTGGTGTCCAGCAACTCCTCGTTTCCCTCGATGAACCCTTCGCTCCCCTTGGGTGAGGCGCCCAGTTCCTCAAGAGCTACACCCATCCCAGCTGCTTCCGCCGAATGGTTGTTAAACAGCGCATACTGCCCGGCCTGTAGCAGCGGCTGGATTATCATCATAACAATGATGGCGGTAACCACCGCCGCGTACATAGACCGGCGCCGCCTCAAAAGCAACAGGGCAAGACCCAGCAGTGGAAGGGCGATGAGCCCGGGTATGAGAGCGGGCATCAGGGGTCGTAGAAGTTCGGCTGCGATCTCGAAGGGCAGGGCAGGAGTTGATTGATCCAACTGCTCAACCACTGCAGGGGAGGGCTCGGACAACACCAGGGCGCCACTCGTCCCTGTCGCCTGAGGGGGTACGATGCCTGGGACAGGATCGCCAAAACGCGAGAAATCGATGATCATCTTTGCTTTGGCGTCATGAGTATCAGACATATTTGGCATGTTCAGATCAAGTATCTGTCGGCGGGGTAGGCCTTCATCATTCAGCCACAATTCACCTGTGCCACTCATTGCCTGCAGGGCGGGGTTGGTTTTCAGTTCCACACCCTGGGGAAGGCGTCCTACCATCATGCGCGCCATCTTATCTCGCAGATATTGAGCATAACGATCACCGTCAAGTGTAAAGAGATAGCGTTTGAACACACCTTCTGCGGTCGTCACCGATTCCGCCTGCACCACATCGCGCGCCGCCACCAGGTAACCCAGGGTATCGCCCCCTGGCGCCACACCTTCTAGTGGATCCTCGACCTGCTTCCACTTTCCCTGATACCCTAAGTAGGCTGCACTTTCAGACAGGATCAGTTCTACCGGCGCTTCTCCCGCGGCGGCATAGAACTGCAGGCGGGCGCGTCGTTCGTCGCTTCCGTCGATGCGGGTACCTTGGGTGACATCGCCTAGTATCCGCATCGAAATAGTCTGATCACGCTCCCCGCGGTTGGCGGACACAGCCCGAGGGATTAGCGTCTGTTCGATGTCAGCCACCGTATGATAGCTTTCCTGAGCATGGGCGCGTTCGAAGGCTGCGGTGATGGGGTCTTCTGGCGTCCCTTGACCCGCACCGTTCAGTGCCAGCACCAATCCACCCGATATCGTAAGGGTTATTAACAGCGAGAATGCAAATAGAATGAGACGGCGTGTGTTTAACATGTTTTTACCTGCCTGAAAAGGGCGAATTTGATAAACAAGATTCAGTAGATCCAAGTGGCCTGTTGATGCGTTTGTAGATCAGGTACCAGTAGAATAGTAGACTGGGATACCCATCCAAACGCATATCAGGGCGTAATCTACCAAGAATACCTGTATTCCCCTTTACGGTATAGAGATGCATCTGATTTTGAATTTGGGCATGGTTCATTTCAGGGCAAGATCATCTTTACAAATTATATATATACAAGAAATATACACTTAGGTAATTGGCAAGATTTGAGGCGCTCTAAGGCGCTGAAATCGGACTTTCTGGCTTCAGCACAAGAGCACTTCTCAAGAATTTGTAAGGATGCAAAACGTCATCAATGAACCATGCCTGAATTTGGATCTACTGAGGTTAGATTATTCGAAATCTTAGGGTGAGCGTCGGGTACCGAATGTTTATTATACTTAAAACTCTGGATAAGTCTAAAACGGCTATTCAGCTCCCCCGTATACAGGGGTTTTGCTCATTCACACCTGTGTAAACGGGGGCAATAAAATGACTCAAGAAAGTTTTCCAAAATTTTCAGTTATTATAACATGCTTGTTTTTTCCTGATTCTAGCGGATTCTGTGGATCCGTCCAATCCGACGATTGAAATCGTCGGCTACCAAGAAAAACCAGCTCAAGCTGGTTGAATTGCCGCCATCTGAACGTGTTTCAGCACGTTTTCTGTAGCAGCCTATGAATTCATTCATTGGTTGCAGCGCCAACCACAGAAAAACCGAGAACCAGCCTTTTTTCTCCCCCCTTGCTGCGCCCTCTCTTATTTTTCCCTTACCCCTCTCCATTCCTGCGCGCAGCGCTTAGTTCAACGGTTTGCGTCAGCGGCGGGCGGTTCGTCACGCCAACTGACTTGAACGGACGAGCCTTACGCCTGCGCATCGTCTTGCTTACCACGCGAGCGCCAGCCCGTCCGCCTGCACTCCGTGTTAGCGCGGCTTGGGGAGCAGCGAGCGAACTGGGGGCGGGGTTTTGTCTTGCAGGCGCTGACGAGGGCCTGTGCGTCATTCCCGCGGATGAAATACAGGCCCGGACGCGACTGCTTATTGTCGCGCCACCGGTCAAATCGCATCTCTATGCTCGCGTTCATCGCCACCGTGCTAACGGCTGCAGGCCAATCCGCTGCCGGGTGAAATAATTTGGGTGCGTCCTAAATGAGTTGGAGACAGAGTAAATCTGGTAAACTAAAGGAAACAAAAACCAACCTTCAAACAAACCAGGAGAAGAACTATGTCATCCAACTCAGAAGAGATTGTACAA
>PIVW01001114.1 GCA_003353825.1 Chloroflexota bacterium | reverse complement strand
CGCTGGTGGTCTTGCGTTGGCGGGCATAGAGTAATGCGAAGAATCCATCCATATGATATTCGTCAGGCTCCAGGGTCTTCCAAACCCTCTGTGAGCTGCCCGGTTCACGGGGAAAATTGCCAGTGATCGCGCATTGCACTGTGATGTCGACACCACCCAATGCATCGACGATATCTTTAAAGCTTTCGAAACTGAATTTGATATGATGGTCGATGCGGATGCCGAAATTGCGGGCAATGGTCTCCTTCAGCAATCCAATGCCTCCTCCATCGGGATATCTGTTGAGTTCACCCCAAAACGTGGCCGTATTGATACGATTGTCGCCGACAGTGGGAATCTCCACCCATAAGTCGCGTGGCAGCGACAGAACCCCTACCTGTCGGGATTCGAAATCGACTGCTGCTATCATAATGACATCCGAGCGCCATGGAACACCCGATCTTCGTCCATCAGACCCGACCACCAGGATATTGAGCGTGTTGTCCAGGCCTTGGGGGAGGGCCACAGCAGGTTCATGTTCGTCAGGTTCTGCTACCGTTGCCATTCCCTCTGGTGTATCTGTTGGGGTAGCGGTAATAAAATTGGGTGTACTCGTTGGCGGATCTGTCTGCTCGGTGTCAGCGCTTACTACCACTACTACAGTGGCCTTAGGCTCTGGCGAGGGTTGTGCAACTGGCGTCTCAGTCAAATAGAGGGGAGGGGTCGCAGGCACTTTGAGACGGATAGGTGTACGCAACGGCACTGGTGTTGGGTCATCCAGCTTCGGGGGTGTTACACCGGGGATGCCGATGGGCCCTGTCGCCGGGGTAACGCTGACAGGTGGTTCCCCAGTCAGGGCGGTGGCGCCGCTACTGCAGGCTGAGGCGATAACCAAAAGAGGAACGAGTAAGAATAGGAGTATGAAGGAACGCATAGTCCACCTATCTTGATGGGGGGAGTAGGGCCGAGAATTAGGCGCTTACGCAAAATCATCGACAGTTTTTTGTCGATGTGTGTGGCAAGTGGCACGTTGCAAGTGGCAAGTTCAACCTTGTCTGCAAGCGAAGTTGTACCTGCGACCTGCTACTT
>PIVW01000484.1 GCA_003353825.1 Chloroflexota bacterium | reverse complement strand
TGATGACCTTGAGCGTTTTTTCCACCACGCCCACTCGATGTTTGACCAGCAAGTACAGCAACTCCTTGCCGTTGATGAGGCCGATGCGGGTCTTGTTGGGGGCGCTGGCTTCCTTGCGAACGCCTTTGGAAAAATCGCTGGTCGTAATGATGATGCCCTGTTAGTGCACTTGCAGCGAGCAGCCAGGAAATAGCGGTAGAGATTACCGATACCGGCGGAGATGAAGTAGCTCTGGTCGTTGCCGGCGAAGAGGTTGATCTGGTTGTACAGATCGAAGATATTATTGTTGATAGGTGTAGCAGTGAGCAAGATCAGCTTCTTCCTGCCGCCATCCCGTCCCCGCCTGCCATTGGCGGCCGACAGGGTCTCCAGCATCTTGTAGCGTTTGGTGAGGCGGTTGCGAAAATTGTGCGCCTCATCGATCAAGATCACATCGACATCGGCGAAGGGGCGGATGTCGAAATCGTCGATGCCCAACTGTTCCTGGGAAACGATGATCGCCGCAATTGTGGCCGAGGCCAATTCCTCTTTCCACATGTTTCGCAGTGAGGCGGGACAGATGACCAGGGCTTTTTGGCGCATATGATAAGCGAAGTCTTCCAATAATTTCTTACCGATCCAGGTCTTGCCAAGACCTACTGAGTCGGCGACAAGCACCCCATCGTAGCGGGCGAGGATGCGCCGGGCCTTTTTGACGGCATCTTCCTGAAACTCGGACAATTCCACCGCAGATCGGGTGGCGGCCTGGCTGAAATCGGTATCGAGATCGTCCCGGAAGTATTCGAACAGCGCCTTCATGTAAATTTCGTAGGGCGTGTATTCTCGCCCGCCGAATTTGGAATTCTCCAGGAGTTCGATCAAGTTCTCTTTGAAATCAACAGCCAGCGTCCACTGCTCATCGTACCACCCCACCAGATCGTCGATGGCCCGCACGCCCACCTCGCTTTTGAGCAGACGCTTGCTCTCGCTGGAAATGTTGGGGTTGACTTTCCTCTCGGCATGATGAGCGACTACGGCGGCGGCTACGGTATCGTCCACTTCATCTGGTTCCAACAGGGTTTTGTGAACGAGATTGAGCTCCCGATTCGTGGTTAATCCCGGCCCGGTAAAGTTGCTGCTACCAACAATACCGATGAGGGGATTGAGCAGGCTGGGCAGCATCATCTGCGAGCCCTTGCCGCCGTAGACCAGATAGCACTTGGCGTGCAGGAACTTGCGGCGGCCCGTTCCATCCGGCGCATGGCCCAGATAGAGCCGCACTTCGACATCGTAGCGGCGCAGAAAGCGTACCAGTTCTTCTACCAGTCGCTGGGTGTTCTCACTCAAAGGCTCGGCGTTCAGTTCCCCACGCAGGTAGGCGGCGGAATCGGGGCGAAGCCCCACATCGACGCCCTCGGAGGGGTTATCGCCCAACAGCAGGCGCATCCCACCTACTGTGCGCAGGCTATTTCGCAAATGCTGGTAGCCACGGATGCTGAAATAAGCGGTGGCGATGTCCAACTGCTGGTGGGGCCGAGCAGAGAGGAGGGAATTGAGCACATCAGCCAGGGTGATGTGGATGTTGTCGATGACGTAGGGGATTTTCATTGCGGAGCCGTTATTAAAGTTTTTCGGCAGAAATTTACATTAGAATCGGCTTGTGTAAATTTATTTTCATAAGGAGAGGGTCGGCGCTTGTTTGAAATCCAATGAAGACTCCCCTGAAAAAATGTCTAAACAAGCAGTGAAGGCCGAGACAACAGCGAAATTGGTGGGGTTTGGACGCGCTTGTTCCTGTGAAACCCTATGTTTTCCTCTGCGATCTCTGCGTCCTTTGCGGTTAATAGGCTTGTTTCAGTGGACTCAATTAAATGAATCACGCTTAAAAGTATGATTCATTTTGAGCGTGATTCATTTCGCTGTGACGATGGTCTATTTCCTTGGATAAATTATGCGATGCAGCACCTTCTTCTAGGCGAAGAATCCAAGCCTGTCCAGGGTTCTGGCCAAATCGTCAGAAAATTGCTGAAAGGCGGGCAATCGCGCCAATTGAGAAAGATTAATCCGATCAGCCAGGGGCTCGTAGAGTTCCCCGATGCCCAAGTTGCGTCGTCTCCGAGACCTGGCAGCCATCGCCTGACGCACGATTTCAGCTATCCTCTGTTTTGCATTGGCCAGACCTTCGATTTCGTGAAGAGTCAGGGGGATGCCTAAATCCTGCGCCCGGCGACTCGTACCAATAACATTTCTCAGGGCATCCGCATCGGACAAGAGCCAGGCCTCTACAGCCTGAATGGGAATGATCGGGATGAAATCAGCACAAACGGCCTGCCCGTCGGTTCGCGCTGAGCAGACCTGCATCTCGCCCGGCATAATACGTTCGTTGTACGCGCGCTCGCGTGTGGACGCATCTGCATCAGCATGGATGAACAGGGCATGATAACCGGTGGCCTTACGGGCTACGGCCAGGATGTTCTCTGCGCGCGTCGTCTCATTGTCTGGGCTTAGCAATGCCGGCTCCAGCACGTCAATGTTTCGCTGGCTGCGCCGGCTCAAGAGGTCAGCTGCCGCGCGCTGAATGATTCGAGGCAAGAAGCGCTCGTCAGTTCGCCCTTCCGCATAAAGAGCAGTTACTAATACTGTCATGCTGTCTTTCCGTTTTGCCCTGCACCGACAGCCTCCAAAAGCGTCAGCGATTCACCCATATCTGCATTTTCCAGAAACGTCTTAACTTCGGCCAAAGTGTAGGATGCCTCTTGCTGAGCAATATCGTAGGGGAACGAAGGCTGTAATGCTGAACTCTGGATTGGGACCAGGCGTGTACTCCGCATGGGTTTGTGAGGAGGATGAGGGTCACTCGTCACAACGGGATAGGCGAAGAGCACATGGGGCAAGATCAATGGCTGGCTGATAAACAAGGGGGAATGCGTGTTGCATAAAAACTGGCGTAGTGGCTCTCCCGATTCCTCTTGATCTTGAAGATCTGAGGCTAGCTGGCTGATCAGATCGCCGATTTTGCGTAGTCGCTGCGGGTGCACGCCGTTTTCTGGCTCCTCAAAGAGCACGACCCCATGATGGTGAGGATCATTTTTGAGCGTAACCAACGCCAACATGCGCAATGTGCCATCCGATAAAACTCGTGAGGAGAAACGACGCCCATCGGAGATCCGCGCCCAGATGACGTACTCATCGCGTGTTTTATCGGATTCGACCTCCACCTGGGTGATACCTGGCACCAGGTTGGCTAAGTCTCTGGAAACATCCGCAAGAATAAATGGATCTTCCGCCTGCAGGCGGGCCAAAACACCGGGAAGATTGCGTCCATCCGGCCCCATGACCTGCGGCGCCACCATGGAGCTAGGTTTCCGCAGGGTCTCGGGATTGAGTTGCAGGAAGCGCCACGCGCGCATCTCTTTACGAGCAGCGAAGGCATGTGGAAATTCCGTATTAGCCACCCCGCTCAGGACAGTTCGCTCCATTTGAGATGCCACGTTGCCCTTGCGCCCGCTGCGCCCATCCTGATGCAAATAAATAGTAGCGATGTCCTGCTCTTGCTGTGTAGAAATGAAAGGGCTGCGTCCACCGGTCAGTTTAGGCAGCAAGTCCTGTCGTTCTTTGATATTGTGTTGCGTGATCCACCGATCTCCCCCCCTCGCAATAGGCAGGAGCGATTCGTGTTGGACGTAGAATCGATCCAACCCGCGCCGGTCAGCCTGCCGAACGATTTTCAATTCGTAGCGCAGGCGGGTGTATTTGATTTGTGCCTCTGCCCCCCAACTATCCGTGATCCGATTTTCCACCAGCATCTCCACGGCCAACTGCATTCGATCCATCGGTTTGCCACCAGGCTCCAGAGTGAATAGTTCGCCAGCCTCGCCGCGCATTTCCTGGAAGGTGGTGCGGAGGTCATCGTCGGCTAAACGGGATAAAAGTAGCAGAGCGTCGAAAAAATTGCTCTTGCCCGCACCATTCGATCCGACTATGATCTGCAACGGCGCAAGCCCTACTTTGAAATTACGAAAAGTTTTGAAGCCGTTAATCTCGACTTGGGTGATCATTTGCGCGACCTCCTACTTGAATGGCTGATAACTACACGTTCTCATTATATCTAAAATGCACCTGCACTGATAGTAAGTCATTCGACATCATAATTCCCCCAAAATCCCCAGCGCCCACACCCGCGCCGCTCGCGCGTCTTCACGCGCCAGGGTCTGGTCGTGAGCGGCGGCGTTGCGCAGGGCGAGGTTTTCCTCGTCGTCCAGGCAGGCGACGACGCCGTTCGGGCCGTGAGAACTGGCGGGGCCAGGGGGTAGATCGTTTCGATGATGTTGGGGATTTTCATAGTTGGTGCGCGTATTGCGCCATCCTCATTTT
>PIVW01000483.1 GCA_003353825.1 Chloroflexota bacterium | reverse complement strand
CCGCCGAACAGGCAGACGCCGTTTACGAAACAGATGTCGTGCTCAACTCGGCCCCAGACAAGACAGCCAATCTCGCCCCCCACTTCACCCAGTTCGTGGAGGACACGATCGACACTGAATTGGGCGCAGGCGTCACACGGCGCAGCGGCCTACAGATTACGACAAGCCTGGACCTGGCTATGCAACAGCTGGCCCAAACCATCGTCGCCAACAAGGTAGCAGAACTGAAACCGACCTACGATCTTGGCAACGCCGCCTTGGTGGCCCTAAAACCGGGTAGCAATGAGATCGTGGCCATGGTGGGTAGCGCTGATTTTGGGGACAAACGTATCGATGGGCAGGTGAATGTTGCCCTCAGGCCCCGCCAGCCAGGCAGCGCCATCAAACCTGTGCTCTACGCAACGGCCATCGAAGACAACCTGATCAGTCCGGCAACCGTACTCTGGGACACGCCCATCTCCTACACTATCAGCGCCGAGAACAGCTACGCGCCTATCAACTACGATGAAACATTCCACGGGCCTGTGACCGTACGTGCCGCCCTGTCCAACAGCTACAATGTACCTGCTGTTAAGCTGCTAGACAGCCTCAGCGTCGGGAGAATGGTCGAGGGCGCACAGAGTCTGGGTATCAATAGTTTTGATCGAGCCAGCGACTGGTACGGGCTTAGTTTAACCCTTGGCGGCGGCGAAGTCACACCCATCGACCTAACCACAGCCTTTGCCACATTTGCCAATGATGGACGCTATCGTGAACCGCTAGCAGTGCTAGAGATCAGAGACAGTGCCGGGACACTGGTAGATCTGATCCCACCTGACCCACCACTTCAGGCGATTTCGCCAGCAACTGCCTTTCTCATCACCGACATCCTCAGTGACAATGTTGCCCGCACGCCCGCTTTTGGCGAAAATAGTGCCCTCAAGCTCAGCCAACCGGCCGCAGCCAAGACCGGCACCACCAACAATTGGCGAGATAACTGGACGGTTGGGTACACACAGTTCCTGGTTGCCGGTGTCTGGGCGGGGAACAGCGATGGCCATCCCATGCGCAATGCCAGCGGCCTCACCGGCGCCGCTCCGATCTGGCAATCTTTTATGGAAAGGGTTCTGGACGATCCCGGCCATCTGCGAACACTCGGAGCTCCTGCTGATCCGGCGGCGTGGACCTTCACTCCACCAACTGACGTGCAGCAGCTTGTAGAATGCCCTCCCGGCGTCTACTGCCGTGAAGATGGCGAATATTTCAGTGACGCCTGGCTGGAACTCGCCGCTGAGAATGGCCCACTCGCCGACAGCATTGCGCCCATGCCCACTGCTCCGGTGTATGTGGACAGCGGTGAAGGTGGGGTTTGGACTGCGTATTGTGAAACAGAACCGGCCCTGGAGCGTGCGCTGCTCAAACTCCCCGGCGAATGGGGATTGCCCGAACCGGCCGCAGCGATCACCTTAACCGCGACGTTGGAAGCGACCTTGCCAGTCACACAGACACTTACGTCGACTATTACACCAGAACAACTGCAAGCGTTGGCCTGGGTGCTACAACATCCCACTCCGGTCAATCTTGGCCCCTGTGATACTTTAGGGGAGCGGGTGACTCTGGCGCAGGATCTGCTGACGAACGACTCACGGCAATCGCTACAAGTGCTGGTGGATCTGGCGGCGGCAATGGACCCGAATGCCGGTCCTGTGGCCGGCCACACTGCCCAATCGGTCGCTTCATTGCTCGCCTCTGGCGCCTCACGTTTCGTGCTGTCACGACCGATTGAACATCACACCACCTGCCCCGGCCATTACATCGTTGGTGTGGTGGAAGATCGTAATGGCGCGCCTTTGGCGGGGATTCATGTCACCCTAGTTGATCCGTGGGGCAACCGCGCAGATACAATCTCCAAGAGCGGGGCAGTTGACTATGGGCATTACGATTTCCCCATCAACCACTTCGCCAATCGCTACACGGTCACGATTATGGATGAATCGGGGGCGCCGATCAGCCAACCGACCGTGATCGACCATTTACAGGGCAGTGGTGGCGATGCGCCTTGCCATACTGTGGACTGGGTTGGGAGTCTGTAAGCACCAAATCTGTAGTGCTTACACAGGTGCCAGATAGGCTTATTCTAGCAATAACCGAATTCCTGAAGTACAATAGCGTTGGAGGTGAAAAATGAACGAACAACTCATTTTATCAAATCCCAAAGTTATGATGGGAAAACCTGTCATCGTTGGCACTCGTATCACAGTTGAACTAATACTTGAAAAGCTCGCTGCCGGAGAGACAGTAGATCAACTGCTGGAGCAGTACCCACGCTTAACACCACAATCGATCTTTGCTGCGCTTGAATTTGCAGCTCGAGCTTTGAAGGCTGATGTAGTTTATCCACTTCCCATGGCATCAGCATGATTCTTCTTGCTGACGAGAATGTAGAACAACAGATCGTAGCCCATCTTCGGAAAGCCGGTCATGACGTCTATTCCGTCCTGGAAATGGAACCGAGTATTGACGACGACGTAGTTCTGGCTCGGACCAATGAATTCAATGCAGTTTTAATTACAGGTGATAAAGATTTTGGCGAAATGGTCTACAGACAAGGATTGGTGCATGCCGGTGTGATACTTGTACGGCTGGCAGGCGTGCATCCGCAGACCAAAGGACGAATCGTGTCAGCAGTTGTTGGTGAAAGAGAGGCGGAACTATTCAATTCGTTTACAGTCATCTCACCCGGATTAGTGCGGATCCGTCACCAGATGTAGCGTGATGTAAATACAGAAGATGAAAGACCGTAATGGCGCAGCAACGGCGAGCATTCATGTCACCCTTGTAGATCAGTGGAGCAACCGCGCAGATACTATCTCCAAGAGCGGGGCAATCGACTATGGGCATTACGATTTCCCCATTAACCACTTCGCCAATCGCTACACGATCACGATCTTGGATGAATCGGGGGCGCCGCTCAGCCTGTCGATTGTGATTGATCATTTACAGGGCAGTGGTGGCGAGTCGCCTTGCCATACGGTGGATTGGGTGGGTAATTCTATAAAAATGTGATGCACGTCGCCTGAACCAAGCCACATTTCGTAATCAAAAATGAACGGCGGCAGATCGAGCAAGCCCGATCTACCGCCGCAGCTGTATTAGAGGAAGTAAAGCGTATCATGGGATCAAAACTGACTGGAAAAACGAATTCAGAGCACGTTATAAACGTTGGTTGCGACGCCGTTGCACGAACCCTACAAATGCACCACCAACCAGTAGGAGCATGGTGACGCCGTTGACGCCGTTGTACTGCACCGAAGGTTGTGACACTGCCTCGATTTTTTGCATAGTAACGGCATTGGGGCCTTGATTTCCTTTATCCGGCGACGAATGAAGCACGACTGTTGTTGCATCTATACCAAATTCACCGTTGCATGAACTAACATCGAATTTCATCTCATAAACTATCGGCCACTCCCAGAAGTTTACTTGATCATACCAATCAGAACCTGGTTCAGTTCTTACATAACCCAATTCCCCAGGAGATTCACCTGCATCTGCCCAGCTAGGTGAGGTTGTTCCGTTGTCGCCGTGAAGATCGGGCGATTTCAAATCTGACCTCGGCGGAGTTCCGTTCCCACGGGAACCGCTCAGCGTAACATCCCACCGATCGGTATCATTAGTATGATTCTCAGTGTTGTTCATATTCCATTGGGTAGAGGTTGCCCATGACACTGGCGGCAAAGCTGTACCGTTCAGAGGCACCGCCCAGTCACTGTTACAGGTCACATCATCGTTGTTCCAATCAGTACAATCGATCAGATCGATCCCGATAGATATGGTTTCAACCTCCCCACCTGAGGGATTATCACATCTTAATTCAACTTCCGCACCATCGCTATTCAACAAATCGTCGAATTTATGTGCATTTGGTTTTTCCCAACCAACTTTATCTAAATATGTAACACCAGTACCTACATTCCCGTCAAACACATTGTCGGAATAATCGGGATCGAGCACCAATGCTGCATAGTAGTCAGAACCTGATGTGTAATCGTAAACATAACCGATGACATCGTCAGCCCCATCACGAATATCATACTGATATGTATAGGTGGGATAGTCAGACGCTGTCCCATCACCTGGTCCAAAAATAGCACCATCGACCACCGGTGGGGAATCAGCAATAACCACTGCGCCAACCACAAACAAAAACGCCATCAATACAAGTATAGACAAAATTGCTTTGAAACGAGTCATAATGGTTCTCTGGGATTTCGCGTGGTACGGATTTTTCCCACACTATATCTAGGCGCTTGACACAACCAGCCACTAGGTGTGGGGGAATCATCAACGGAAATTCGTGATCGTCACGCGAAGT
>PIVW01000482.1 GCA_003353825.1 Chloroflexota bacterium | reverse complement strand
ACCGGCTAGGTTTACATAACAGCAGTCTATATATAGTGGTTATTTATTTTTCAAGTACTATATGTGGTAGTCGTGATCTGCTAAAAAATCGAATTTAGAAAATGGCCAAAGTCCAGTTGATAGGGTGTGTCCTAAATGAGTTGGAGACATAATGTGTCGCCAGGATTCGACCTAGATTCGTCAACGTAACTCCCCGTTTCGGAAGTGCAGAAGGCCTGAACCGACCTCCGAATATGTTAGTATGGTAGGGTAAGATTGCCCTCTAACTCAAAAAAGACACACCCAACTTGATAGAACCTCAGTTTTACAAAGTACAGTACAGAGCTACGAAATAACTAAAGACTGAAGACTAAAGACTAAAGATGTGTCTCACACGGAAATCTTCAGTTTTCAATCTTTTATTCTGAGATAGAATCACTCGGGAATTTGTAAAGATCATTAAGCTTGGAACTGAACCGCGCCGAAATCAGCCTATGTCTGAACACACAAGTCGCCTTCAAGGCTTTTATAAGCTTCACCTGACCGAACGCAGAGAAAAATTGGCTGGCTGGGCTGCGTTAGATGAAGACGAGAGCCAGACACTGGAGGGCGGAATATCCATTGCTGATGCCGATGCCCTGATTGAAAATGTTGTCGGTCTCTATAATCTGCCTTTCGCCATTGCCCCTAATTTCATCATCAACAAACAAGAGATGCTGGTGCCATTGGTCATCGAAGAACCTTCGGTGGTAGCTGCCATGTCTAATGCGGCGCGTCTTGTACGGGTTGGCGGTGGATTCCAGACGAGTAGCACCGAACCGGTCATGACAGGCCAGATCCAATTGCTTGACGTGCCCTGCCTGGATGCTGCGGCGATCCGTATCGAAGCTCTTAAAGAGGAATTACTGGCTGGACTTGATCATCTCCATCCCACCATCAGACGTCTGGGTGGCGGGCCTTTGGACTTGGTAGTTCGTAAGATCGAAGATACTGCGGCCGGCCCCATGCTTGTCATCCACTTGCTGATGGATACCCGAGATGCCATGGGCGCCAATGCCATCAATACCGTTTGCGAAGCCCTTTCACCCAAGTTGGAAGCGATCACCGAAGGACGAACGTTGCTACGAATTCTTACTAATCTCAGCGATCATCGGCGAGCGAGGGCCCATTGCCGCATACCCTTCGGCGTTTTAACCACTGATGAATCTGAGGGTGCAGATGTGGCCCGGGGTATATTCGAGGCCAACGCCTTTGCGGTCGCCGACCCTTACCGCGCTGCCACCCACAACAAAGGTATCTTTAACGGTGTAGATGCTGTTGCCCTGGCCACGGGACAAGACTGGCGGGCTATTGAAGCAGGAGCCCATGCCTATGCTGCACGAGATGGGCAATATCGGTCTTTGACAGAATGGGTGGTAGAGGGAGAGGAGTTGGTGGGCATGCTGGAGTTGCCCCTTGCGGTTGGTACGGTTGGCGGCATGACAAAACACCATCCCACCGCCCGCACCGCTCTCAAAATCCTCGGTAACCCCACCGCCCGAACTCTCTCTGAAATCATGACAGCTGCGGGATTAGCGCAAAACCTGGCAGCCTTGCGAGCTTTGGTTTCCGAAGGTATCCAACGCGGGCATATGTCATTACACCAACGCAGACAACAAGCAGGGCGCGATCACTGAATCATGCTGGTTCAACAGGATTCCGTGTGGTACTAGATTGACACGTGTTGCGTATTGCGTGTTGCGTGATGGTTGTGGTCTACCGTCATTCTATTAACCAAACAATCTGTGTCCTCGTATTTATCCGTGAACGACTAAGAAAAACGACAACTCATCGAGGCTGTTTATGCTCCTAAAACCTTCACGCCCTGCCGGCATTGTCGGCTACGGCGCTTATATCCCTCGCTATCGTCTGCACGCCAGCGAGATCTCAGAGCTGTGGACAAATGGCACAAGCGGCTTGCCTATCCAGGAAAAGGCCGTCTCCGGTTTGGACGAAGACACCGCAACCATGTCTATCGAGGCCGCACGCAATGCCTTACAACGCGCCGGCATCGCCCCCACCGATCTGCGAGCAATCTGGGTAGGCAGCGAAAGCCACCCTTATGCTGTCAAACCCACCTCAACCGTGGTCGCCGAAGCCCTCGGTGCTGTCCCGATGGTCCAGGCTGCTGACTGGGAATTCGCCTGCAAGGCAGGCTCTGAAGCGATAATCGCTGCCGTAGGTTTAGTTGGATCCAGCATGGCCAACTACGCCATGGGCATAGGGGCCGACACTGCTCAGGGGCGCCCTGGCGACGCCCTGGAATACACAGCAGGTGCGGGTGGCGCCGCCATTATCATCGGTCCGGCCCAGGAATCGGTGGCGAAGTTCGAGGGTTCGCTTTCCTATGTGACAGACACCCCCGACTTCTGGCGACGCCCCTCTGCAGAATACCCCAGCCATGGCATGCGCTTTACAGGCGAACCGGCCTACTTCAACCATATTGTCAGCGCCGGAGAGATGTTGTTACAAGCTCTCGACCGCAAAGCGTCCGACTATCGCTATGTGGTGCTCCACCAGCCAAACGTAAAGTTCCCATCGAGGGCGGCAAAGCAATTAGGATTCAAACCAGAACAATGGGAAACAGGTCTGCTGGTGGGGCGTATCGGCAACACCTATTCGGGCGCTTCCCTCTTGGGGTTAACAGCTGTATTCGACATAGCCGAAGCAGGCGATCTTGTGTTAGTCATTTCCTTTGGCTCCGGTGCCGGGAGTGATGCCATGTCATTCGAGATCACCGAAAATATCGGGGATCGGCGCCTACTTGCCCCGACGACCGCAGACTACATCGCTCGCCGCACGCCTATCAACTATGCCACTTACCTGCGCTACCGTGGCAAACTTAAGATGAAATAAGTGAAATAAAATGATAAGAGACGTAGCAGTCGTTGGTATTGGACAAACGCCAGTTGGCGAATTGTGGGATAAATCCCTCAGGCACCTTGGCCACGACGCCGTTGTAGCGGCCATGCAAGATGCCGGTATCGAACAGGCAGATGCTCTGTACGTGGGCAACATGTTATCAGGTGAACTAGCCGGCCAAGAGCATCTGGCAACCCTCATCGCCGATTTCGCCGGTTTGAAAGGTATCGAGGCTGCCAAAATCGAGGCGGCTTGTGCGTCGGGTGCGGCGGCCTTCCGAACTGGCGTGATGGCTGTCGCCAGCGGTATGGCAAATACCGTCGTCGTTGCCGGCGTCGAGAAGATGACGGACACACTGCCCGCCGATACAACCGCCGGCCTGGCCTTGGCCGCAGATCAAGAGTATGAAGTAGCAGAGGGCGCAACCTTTTTGGCCCTTAATGCCATATTGATGAAGCGCTATATGCATGAGTACGGTGTCCCTCACAGCGCCTTTGCACCCTTCCCCGTTAATGCCCACAAAAACGCGATAGGGAACCCTAATGCGATGTTTGCCATGGCCATCTCGAAGGAACGGTATGCTCAGGCGCCGGTCGTCGCTCCCCCCATCAATGTAATGGATAGTTCGCCGATCTGTGATGGCGCCGCCGCGGTCGTACTAGTGCCGGTGGATAGGGCTACAGAGTATAGTGGAAGCAAGCGAATCGTACGAGTGGCAGCGTCTGCTTCAGCTACCGATACGCTGGCTGTACATGACCGCCGAGATCCCTTATTCCTGGAAGCCTCCTATTTGTCAAGCCGCCGTGCGTATGCCCAAGCAGCATTGGCTCCCACTGACATCGATCTATTTGAACTGCACGATGCTTTTAGCATTATGTCAGTTCTATCTTTAGAAGCATGCGGCTTTGCGCCGCGTGGTCGCGGCATCGAATTGGGCGCCTCCGGCGCGATCACCTTGGATGGGGATTTGCCCATTACAACCCTGGGTGGACTGAAGGCGCGCGGCCACCCAGTGGGCGCGACCGGCGTCTACCAGATCGTAGAACTCGTACAACAATTGCGCGGTGATGCCGGCCCCAGTCAGCTAACCAACGCTGATATCGGCATGTCCCAGAACATTGGCGGGTCAGGAGCCACCATTCTCACTCACATTCTGGTAGGTGAGAATTAGGAATTAGCTTACAAAGCAGCTTATGAACTCGGCCCTCACAATACTTGACAATACATTGTGAAACATCTATAGAAAAGAGACTATAGCTGGACAACACATAGATAACTACTATCAAACACTGTCTCAGCCTGCCGAGACCGCTAGCCTGATGGCTTTTGAGAGTAAAAACTAGCTATAGTTGCGCTGATTAGGCGCTTACGCAAAATCATCGACAGTTTTTTGTCGATGTGTGTGGCAAGTGGCACGTTGCAAGTGGCAAGTTCAACCTTGTCTGCAAGCGAAGTTGTACCTGCGACCTGCTACTT
>PIVW01000481.1 GCA_003353825.1 Chloroflexota bacterium | reverse complement strand
TTACAAATGACCTGATACCTTACACAATCTGCATTCAGACAGTACTTGGCTCGATGTGCGACCGTCATCACTCCTCCCATCGTCTGCACCACCTTGGCCTTGCTCGTGTAGGCTATGTTCAACTTCCCTTCGCATTTCGCACAGCTTTCTTGCTCAAAGGTGTACACAATTGCATTCTTCGGGTAATATTCTCTTGGGGTTTTCATGACTTGCTCCTCTAGGTTGAGATGCAGTTAATATGTCATGAGAACCCCATTTGTCGACTCTCGTAGTAACTTTTGCGCTACTGCGTATTTTGATGTCTCACAATCAAGTTGCGCTCGATCTAAGCCGCCTTGGTTCGACCCGTATGGATTAGTTGTTCAGACTTTTTCTATACCTCACGAAGCGATTCGACATCTTCCTTCCGCCTTCCCCTCGTTCTCGCGAGAGTTCCAATGGACCGCACCATCCCCTCATCTGGCAACGAAGAGATCAAACTCTATATGCGCACCTATTACTCGCTGCTGCGGAGTACGCGTGCTGTGCCCATCGAAACGGTGGAAGAGTCGCACAAGGGCATGCGTTCTGCCCTGCACGTGGGTGCGCATGATCCTGACCCCGATATGGCGGCGCTGATCTACAGCTTACTGCGCCTGCCCGATTGTCTCAATCAAGTGAGTCGGGTGGTGATGGGGCAATCAGCCCGGGTTTTCGCCAGACATGGCTATGGCGATGTGGTGTCGTGGCAGGAAGTGAGCGCGCCAGGCCGTCGCCGCCGTAGCTTTTTTGATGGGAATGAGACATTGGCCGTGTACATCGCCAGCCGCTCGGATATAGATGATCTGGTGCCGATGCTCACTGCCTACCAGATCGAACGAGGCAAATTGCACGATAGGCTACGTCACCCCAGCGTTGCGCGTCTTCTCGAAGTGATGTGCGGCGAGACCGCCACCCCAACCGAGACCTGGTGTGATCGGTTGGCCGAACTGACCGGCGTGCCCACAGACGATTGGAGTCAGTTATATGGGATATGGCGATCTGAAATGCCCGACCGTCTTCTCGAGATCGCGCGTACTCGCCAGTCTCTGACAATCCAATCTTTATCCGCCTCTCTGGCAGAATACAGCCGAGCGACACGGCATTGGTGGATGAATGTGGAGCGCGCCGTTCCCGAAATCAATTTTGAGGCCCGGCCCGTCTATTTTGTCTCCAGCAACACCCACAGTCTGGCCAATCTGCTCAGCGGCTATCCTTTGCAAGAACAAGGCACGCTTGAAGCGTTTATCCATGCCGCCGGCTCCGAGGACCTGCGCAAGGAATATGAAGACATTCGCGAAGAGGTCGTGCCCAGCAGCTGGGAGAATTTTCAGTATTATGTCTGGAAAAAATATGAGAGCGTTCACCCCCAGGCTTTGCTCGATAAATTGGCATTCGAAACAGACTGTGGCATTGTGCGCGTGCCTAGCGAACACAACGCCTTTGATATCGAAGTGCAAGTCATACAGTTACGCCACCTTCGTGCGGAATTGATTGATCCTCGCCTGCAAGTGCCCGGTCTCGAAACGTTGGTTCATAGTGACGCCCTCATCATCAATATCGATTATCCCCTGGGCATGGCAGCTTACCAGGTTCTTACCGAGATCGCCCGAAACATTGCCGACGTGAGAGGTGTTTTTATCATGGGTAAGGGAGCGTCCCTCAACAGCCGCATTGGTGATGTCATGATCCCGAGCGTTGTTCACGACGAGCAATCCCTAAATACTTACCTCTTCACCAACTGCTTTATCTCAGATGATGTGGCCCCCTATCTAGTTTATGGTACGGTGCTGGATAATCAGAAAGCGATCACGGTACCTGGTACGTTTTTGCAGAATCAGGGTTATATGTCAGTCTTTTACAACGAAGGCTACACCGATATGGAGATGGAGGCCGGTCCCTATCTGGGCAGTGTGTATGAAATGGTGCGGCCGCAACGTCATCCTTATGGTGAATTGGTAAACCTGACTCAGACACCCTTCCCTATCGGGTTTCTCCACTATGCTTCTGACACACCTTTTAGCAAGGGTAAGAACCTGGGTGCGCAGAATTTATCCTACTATGGTATGGATCCTACCTATGCCACCATGATTGCGATCCTGCGACGCCTGTTTATGTCTGAAGTTGCGCGCTGTCAGGAAGGCGCCTAGACGCTTGCGGCGTCGACATCGACAACCTCTTATCGATCTTGGTCTCTTATCTGACAAGGGGGCAAGGTGGTGAACGGCCGATTTTGCAGGAATTGCTCGCCCTGGCACTGACTCTTGACGCCGCCAGCGTGCAAGAGTAAAATCAAGAAAGGAGGGGAAGATGAAAAACCGTCAATCGCTATCGTTGGCTAACTACCTAGACAGTTTGACCTCTCCAGGGGAGCTGTATGAAGCGCTGGATGGTGGGGTTGTGCGCTGTACGGCCTGCTCACATCGTTGTCTGCTACAGGAAGGGAGGCGTGGTATCTGCCAGGTGCGGATCAATCGCGATGGGGAGCTGTATGTCCCCCATGGTTACGCGGCCGGCATTCAAGCGGACCCAATCGAGAAGAAGCCTTTTTTCCACGTCTTACCTGGGGCGGATGCCCTGACTTTTGGCATGTTAGGATGTGACATGCATTGTGGTTATTGCCAAAATTGGCTGACATCTCAAGCCTTGCGAGATGATAGCGCTGGTGTAAGTCCCACCCAGGTGTCTGCACTCCAGCTGGTGGAGATAGCGATGAGGTCGGGGGCGCAGGCGGTGGTCAGTTCCTATAACGAGCCTTTGATCACAGCTGAATGGGCAGTGGAAGTGTTCAAGCTGGCATGTGAACAGGATCTGATCTGTGGCTTTGTCTCCAACGGGAACGCAACGTGTGAGGCGCTCGATCTTCTGCGTCCCTGGACGCAGTGCTACAAGATCGATCTCAAGACCATGCAGGATACCAACTATCGCCAGCTTGGTGCAGTTTTGCAGAACATCCTGGATGGGATCGTCAAGGTGCATGAGCGAGGTTTTTGGCTTGAGATCGTGACTCTGATCGTGCCGGGATTTAATAATTCGACGGCGGAGTTGCGCGAGATGGCTGATTTCATTGCTTCGGTGTCAACAGATATACCCTGGCATGTGACAGCCTTCCATCCCGATTACAACATGCGGGAGCCCCATCCGACCACCGTGCGGGATCTGGTGCAGGCGGCAGAGATTGGCAAAGAGGCAGGGCTACACTTCGTCTACGCCGGCAATCTCTCGGGGCGAGTCCGCGATCTCGAGCACACTTACTGCCCAAACTGCAAGATCCTACTTGTCGAACGCTACGGTTATCATATTCAAGATTACCGCATCACCCGCGACGGTACATGCCCTAACTGTAGTACAAATATACCTGGTCTCTGGCACTCAACCACAAAACAGATCCCCGGCGGTTTCAGTCCTTTATCCCGCCGCCCACGCCGAATCTCCAATCTCTGATCTCGGGTACTATCAACTTAATGCGGCGGGAGCGAAAAAGCGCCAAAAGTGTAGTGGTCGATCACACGTTGGACAGATGAACGGGACGCGGATAAACGCTGATGTACGCGGATCAAAAAGGAAAGAATCTACTTTTTCCGCGTACATCACCGTCCTAATCCTATTCGACAGCGTTCAACATGTGCCTGACTAATACAATTTATCGCAGCATTCCTCGGCCAGCTTTGCACGCAAATCGATTGCGTGCTTTCACAGACCGAGCGCCAGGGGCAAAGGCGAAATGGTTTTCATGAATCTGCCTGTTCTGATGTGCTCTGAGCACAGTTCAAGGTGATTGTGTATAGTTGCTGCTTTGGCGCCAGCTCACAGGCCGAAATTGGTTGATCGGATGGGCAATCAGCATCTTCAGATGGCTCCAAATCAGCCCGCAGCAGGCAAAGCCCGTTTTCTTCTTGGAAACCGGTAGCTGTGCCGGTGGGGCCATCGGCTGCATACTGCACATCCTCTATCCAACCTCGCGCTGTGAGCATCTCCTTGAGAGCGTCTGCGACCTTTGAGTAACTCTCGAAGTCATCTCCTGTACCCGTGGCCATCATCTGACAACCACTGCCACTGTCGCCACCCACATAATCATCGAAAGCCGCCGTGTCAGTCGCGACTTTGACACCAATGGTGTTTGCCATGGCATCTGCCAGGTCAGTACAGTCCACGGAATCCAGGGGCTGATAGTTTCCTCCAGATACGCACTCGCCCCGGAAGAAAGCCCACTCTTCGCACTCGGAGCCGTCGGGGAAGAGACAATAACCCACCTGGCCCCCGGTCTCGTCGCGAATCTCCAAGCTGCCGCCTTCGTCCTCACAGTGTACGGATGCGGGGTTGGGCATGCCGATATTGT
>PIVW01001113.1 GCA_003353825.1 Chloroflexota bacterium | reverse complement strand
TAGTTTCTCTGCGACTTGGCACGCTCGGTACCGCGGTTTGCGGCCCCTGGAGGCATCTCCACATCATGCATCTGGCATTCTTGGATGACTTGGTGGTTTTGATCCTCATGGTCGAGGGCAGCATTCTGGCGTCATGGGTATCGCATGCGCATCAAGTTGTGGATACACACACAGGCCAGCATGATGCTTTCAACTCTATGCGGCGCTTGCCTCATGGTGGTGAGCAGACATCGAAAGCGGTGTGAGAGTATACCAAAAGCATTCTCCACTATCCGTCTAGCCCTGGACAGCCTGTAATTAAAGATGCGCTCCTCATCAGTTAAGTGTCGACTCGAGTAGGGCTTCATCATCCAAGTCCTCAAGGCAAAAGCATCGTCTCCAATAATGAAGTAGGGCATCGGGTTGTCATCACCGGGGAGAGCATCATCTGCTGGAAATTTCATTGTACCGTCTTCAATTACCTCCTTCAGCTGGGAATCGTTAAAGACTTGAGCATCAGACGCAGATCCCTTGGCACCAACGTCCACCCACAGAAACTTGTAATCAGCATCGACCAATGCCATCAGGATCTTGGAGTGGAACTTCTTGTAGTTAAAATACAAAGAGCCGCCATTCTTGGGACACTGGATGGCCACATGCTTCCCGTCCAAAGCTCCGATGGCGTGATGGAATTGCCATCTGTCTCCAAACATCCGAGCAACTGGGCGGAACTCGGCTACTGTTGTTGGGCAGCTGACGACCTCGTCGGCATACTCTCCAAAAATTGCCTCGCATACATCATAGATGATACCAGAGATGGTGATATGGGAAACTCGGAAGTTGTACTCTAGGGACCTGTAGCTGTCTCCAGTGGCCAGGTATCGCAGTTTGATTGCCAGCTTTAACCCAAGATCCAGAGGCCGTCTCATTTTGGTCACTTGCTTCTCGATTCTGGGACCCAGTCTGAGTAGCATCTCCCTGAACATGGGTGGGTCGACACGGACAAAGTTCCGGAAGCCAGGAACATCCTCGTCTCTGAGCTCACTCATGATCTGCTTGTACTGCCCTAGTAGCGGCCTCCTCGTCTAATA
>PIVW01000052.1 GCA_003353825.1 Chloroflexota bacterium | reverse complement strand
CCATCGATGGGCTGGCCGGCGGCGTTGATAACACGGCCAATCATGGCTTCACCTACGGGCACCGATGCGATACGGCCGGTGCTCCTGACCAGGTCACCTTCCTGGATATCGCTGTATTCACCCATGATGATGGCGCCCACGGTATCTTCGTCGAGATTCAGGGCAATAGACAACGTGCCATCAGGAAACTCGAGCAGTTCACTGGCCATTGCATTTTGCAGGCCGCTTATGCGCGCAATACCATCACCGACCTCGACCACGGAGCCAACGTCCACCAGTCGAGCGGGGGCTTCAAAATGTTGTATCTGTTCTTTGAGTTGGCGGGTAAAATCGTCCAGAGCGACTACCATTGATTACTCCTCAAATAGACTTAGGACTTAAGGCACAATAACTAATAGAACTGCCCCCTGATTAAGCGGTAAGTTCTTAGAAGTTGTCACATATTCGTTCTCAAACACTGCCGGATAACGTAGTTCATTTCGAACTTGTCCTGGCAGAATTGTGTCCGGGCAATTGCCTTCGTTCTCTTGGACTAGGCCGCGCGTACGCCCAATGTACTGCGCAGGGCGTCGATACGGCCGCGTACACTGTCGTCGATAAGCTTGTCGCCTACCTGAACAATGAGCCCACCAAGAATGTCAGGCTCGACCCTAAATTTGAAATCAAGATTGGATCCGAACTGGTTGATCAGGCGTGCTTCTATACGAGCTCGTTCATCATCACCGAGTTCGACGGCGCTGATGACGATAGCTTGCAAGGGCCCGCCCGCTTCCTCACGCACAACGCCTGAAAGGCCACTCAGTATCTCATCTACGAATCCAAAATTACTGTTGGCCAGGAGCAAGTTAAGCAAGTTACTTAACTCCGGCGGAGAACCTGTGGGCAACAGGCTATCCACCAATGCTGCTTTTGCACCAGGCTCAACAGACGGGTCTTCTAGTTGCGCCCGTAGCTTTTTATCGGTCTGATAACCGACACTGACCTTTTGTAAACCGTCGATCCAGGGATCGAGCACGGCCGCTAAAATGCCACGGGTGTACGCTTCAGGCGTCCTTTCCATATCAATTCAAACTCGTATTAGACAGGAAATCGTCGATCAATTGATGTTGTAACGAATCATCGATACCGTGCCGCACAACCCGCTCGGTCGCTAGCACTGCCAGTTCGGCGATCTGCTTTTGTGCTTCGGCCAGGATGCGTTGTTTTTCCGCTTCGGCATCTTCAACCGCACGGGTTTTGATCTCCTCGGCCTCAAGTCGCGCCTCAGCCAAAATATCGACCTTGACCCGCTCAGCCTGAGCCGAAGCTTTAGCAATCCGTTTCTGTGCATCTGCACGTTCAGTTTCGATCTGTGCCATCAGTGTGGCACGTTCTTCGTCAGCCTCTTTTCGAGCCAACTCGGCAGCGGCCAGACCATCGGCAATCCGCTGTTTACGCTCGTCGAGCATGTTTTGCAAGGGCGGAAAGACGAAACCATTTAGGATTACGTAGAGAATAATGAAATTGATTATCTGTTGTAGCAGAAACGGTCCATTGATGCCCAATTGGGACATACGGCGCCTCCTATGGCTAGAAAGGTGTCGGGCGACTCTGGGATTACGATAGACCTGGAGCGCCAACGAATAGCAAAAGAAGGGCTACGACTAAGGCATAAATGGCGATAGACTCGGCGAATACGATGCCAAGAATCATGTTGGTGCGGATTTCACCTGAGACTTCGGGATTACGTCCCATCGCCTGCAGGGCGCCCATGACAAGCAAACCGATGCCTATACCGGGACCAATGGCGCCAAACCCGATAGCGATGGCGGGAGCAAGGATTTCAATCATGATACAGTTCTATCCTCCATGGGATGTCAGAATAAAGTAGTTGATGGCAATAACGAAAACGAATCGCCGTGGGGCTCAGACTTAATGCTCTTCATCACCCGCGTGGCTGTGGATCGATTGTTCGAAGAAAATAACCGTGAGAATGGCGAATACAAAGGCTTGCATAAAGCCGACAAACAGTTCCAGACCCATAAATGGCAACGGTAACAGAAGCGCCAAGAGAAAGGCCATGACAAAGAGCAGTACCTGCCCGGCGAATATGTTGCCGAAGAGTCGGAAGGAAAGGCTGACGATCTTGGCGAGTTCTGAAATAAATTCGAGGATACCGACAAAGCCGTCGATGAGTTTGTTACCCGTAAACACAGGGAACACAAAACGACGTATGTACCTCCCTCGCAGACGGCGAAAACCGATAATCTGGCTCAGCCCGATGGAGACTAGCGCCAGAGCAATGGGCAGATTGAGATCGGTCGCTGCAGCACGGAGGAAAGGCAAAAGGGTATAGCCGCCAGACGCATCTTCTGGATCATGCGGACCATGATAAACTTCGCCATGTTCTTCAGCGGCTTCTGCTTCCGCCAGTGCATGAGCCTGTTGCTCTTTCGTCAGGGTAATCGACCCATCTTCTGGGCGCAGGATGGAAGGGAAACCCAGATAGGTCCCTTTCGCCGACCCATTCTTCACCGTGCCTCCCGATTCCACATAGGCCACTTCAAGAGGTTCGATGATGCCAATGCTGTCAAAGCCGGGAACCAGTTCCCACCAATTGGCAAAGAGAAGGAACAAAAAGATAGTCATGAACATTGGCAACCACTTGCCGCCATCTTTTTTGCCGGCGATATCAGTCACCAGACCCTCAAAAGTTTCCCACACCCACTCGGCCAGATTCTGTAGTCCCGATGGGACATCTTTCATTTTCCGTACCGCAAAAAACCCCAGAAGGAGGACCGTGATGTCGGCCAGAATGGTTGCAATGAAGGTATTGGTGATGGGAAATCCGAAGATAGTCAGCCCAGGAATCTTTTCAGCCGGTAGCTGAATCGTTGGCATCGGCACTTTGATGAAGAGAGCAGAAATGACGATCGCCAGGATGATGCCAACAAGTATAAAGAGATTCTTACCCTTAAACAGTCTCTGCACTACGAATTCTCCTTTACATCCTCAGGTTCAACAGGAGGTGAAAGTATCATTAGTCGATTCTGTATTATACGAAGAACGATGACGAGGGCTATCATTGTCCCTGCGACTACACCGAACAATAGACCAAGCGGACTCAGGCCGGTAATATAGTCAAACACTATCCCCAAGATAAGGAAAACTAACAACGCCAGTGCAACCCAGACGATAAGTCTAGCCGCCATCTGCATCCAAAGAGGACGCTTCGTTTCCTTCCGAAGTCGTTGCATGCTAACCCTTACTCTCCAGGGTGCTGCATAAGGAGATGATGTGGGATAATGGGACAAAAGCGGCTTAGACAACCGCGTCAGAGAGTATAACCGATGGGATATGATCGTGCAAAATCGAACTAAGCACCAATGTTCATGCACTCTAGACGATAGGCTTCGCGCTCATTCAGTGCCTGCAATCTGAAAAGTGATATCAGCCCGCTCTCGGGTGCTGATATCGCTGGCTATTCCTCCCCCTAATCAGCCAGCAGGTTTTCGTCATCTACAATCGCTTGCAGGCGCGCTTCGCGCTGTCTGCGAATGTACCAGGGCTGGTCGGGTAAATCGTAGTGTTCAGGTTCGCGCCCTTCGGCTACATCCAGCGCCGCCAGCAATTGTTCGAAATGGTTGACAGGGTCGGTTTCCAGAAGGATGGATAAGACCCGATCCTCCTGTAAAACAAAGGAGACATGGGTACGGAAATTACGTCCCTCGACCTGTTTGATCGGGATCCCGGTCAGACTGGTGAACTCGCCCTCTGCATCACTCAAGGCATGCAATGTCATTCCCAGCATGTCTGTCCAACTGGCAAGACGGCCGATTTCCAAGCCACTTATCACGTAAAGGGTAACATCACGTGCCTGTAGTTCGTCAAATCGTTTGGGTAGATCAACACCGCTCGGGGGTAGAGGGAAAGGGTTGACAGCCGCCGGATTGTAGACACAGACTGCCAACTCACCTTCATCCACCATATCCGCCGGCGCCAGCTTCGGCCCCCCCAGACTGGGTAATTGTAGGCGTGGCAGAAACGAACCTACGGTGATATTCAAACCGGGGATGCGTGGGGGAGATTGATAGGTCACGTTACCGTCCTGTCCAAAGTGGTTTTCGTTTCTCGATAAAGGCCGTCATGCCTTCTTTTTGGTCTGTGGTTGCGAATAGCATCTGAAACAAACGTCGCTCATAGGTCAACCCTTGTGCCAGGCTCAGTTCGAACGCCTGGTTGACCGCTTCTTTGCTAAATCGGGTTGCCAGGGGCGCTTGGCCTGCGATCTTGGCTCCTAATTTCAGGGCTTCGTCCAGGTAAGTCTCAAGCGGATAGATGTGATTGACAAGGCCATGATGTCTGGCTTCCTCGGCGTTAAGCACGCGCCCGGCCAATATCATTTCCATGGCGATACCTTTGCCGACGGCATGCGTCAAGCGTTGGGTGCCGCCAAAGCCGGGGATGATTCCCAAGTTGATCTCGGGTTGGCCGAATTGAGCGCTCTCGCTAGCCACGATGATGTCGCAACTCATGGCCAATTCGCAACCCCCACCAAGGCAGTGGCCACTCACAGCCGCAATGCTCGGGGTTATAATTTGGTGGATTTGACTCCAGTCATCAATAGGATCATCGAGCATCATATCGACAGCCCCGGCATTCGCCATTGCCTTGATATCAGCTCCGGCGGCGAAGGCACGCTCATTGCCGGTAATGACGATAGCGCCCACCGCATCGCCAGCATCGAAATCCACCAGGGCAGCACCTAACTCGGCCATCAACTCGGGGCTCAAAGCATTGAGTTCTTTAGGGCGATTCAGCCTGATTAATCCAACACCAGGTTCTATAAACTCTGTCTTGATAAAATCGTACATCTCATTCTCCTGATAGCGCTAATCCCGACCTCTAACTTCCGATCTCGGACCTACGCCATATTCTTACCGCCATCTACATGCCAGGCAACACCGGTAACATAGCTGGCGGCATCGGAAGCCAGCCAAAGGCAGAGTGCAGCGACTTCGGAGGGAGCACCGAGTCGTCCGCATGGGATTTCGGAATGCCAGCGCCCCATCTGGGCTTCGTCATTCCGAAGGTGTTCGGTCATAGGGGTAACGATGATGCCCGGGCAGACAGCATTGACGCGGATACCATGTGGGGCGAATTCGCGAGCTGCTTCTTTTGTAAAACCGACTTGCCCAGCTTTACTGGCAGCATAGGCTGAACGTAGATAGAGTGGCTGCGATTTGCCTGCGATGGAAGCGATGTTGAGGATCACACCTCCATCCTGGTCTCGCATACGAAGTGCAGCCTGTTGTGTGCAGAGAAAGGCGCCGGTAAGGTTGACATCCAAAGTTCGCCGCCAATCGCAGAGGGTATGGTCGAAAATTGAACTGATCGGTTCGATTCCAGCGTTATTGACGAGTATATCTACCTTTCCCCAGCGACGGTCGATGGCTGTGAACACCCCCTCGACGGCATCAGGGTCGGCCACGTCGCCCGCCACAGCCAACACCGCTGCACCACGGGCGCTCAACTGTGCAGCAGCACGTTCCGCTTTTTCGATATCGATATCGTTAAGACAAATTCTGGCGCCGGTTTCGGCAAACGCCTGGGCAATGGCTAGCCCGATGCCCTGTCCGGCCCCGGTTACGCAAACAACATGGTCGTTAAAATCGTACTGAACTGACATCACTCATCCCCAAGTATGGAGCGGTGGTTCGAGCCAGTTATCCGCATCATATTCGTGTAGCCATCTGAGAGCGCTCTGCGCTAGCACGGCTGAACCAACGGGCAGCGCGCCCTCGTCGATCTCAAAGATAGATGTGTGCAGAGGTCGGATAGCGTCCCAGTTTGGATTACGAGCCCCGATTCGTACAAAGGTGCCTCGGGTTTTAAGATTATACCAGGCGAAATCTTCGCCGCCCGCCGTCTTCGCCGCCTCTGTGACATTCTCCGTTCCCAAGAGTTGCAGGCTCGTACGCGCCAGGAAGCCGGTCAATTGGCCATCATTGATAACAGGGGGATTGCCCCGTATGTAGTGTAAGCGATAGTCGCCACCTAGTTGGCGAGCGATGGCCGAAATCTCATCCAGTTCGGCTTCAAGTTGATCCTGAATGGCCGGATCGAAGGTGCGTACTGTGCCGGATAAGATCACCCGGTCGCATATGACGTTTTCGCGCGAGCCCCCGTTGATCGTGCCGAAGGTGACAACTCCCTCCTGTACGGCAGGAATGCGCCGCGAGATCAGCATTTGGGCGGCGTTGATTACCTGGGCTGCGATGACGATGGCATCTACGCCCTGATAAGCATAAGCGCCATGTGCCTTTTTCCCCAATATCTCGAGATCGAATTTGTCGGCAGCGGCCATCATGGGGCCGGGCCGAAGACCGATCTTACCCACTTCCATCCCTGGGTCGACATGCAATCCGACGATGGCATCGACATCTTCAATCACGCCTTCTTCCAACATAAGCTTGGCGCCACTCATACCGTCGGCATCGATGCGCTCTTCAGCCGGTTGGAAGATCAGCTTGACCCTTCCTTTCAGTTCGCCCTCGTGTTGCTTGAGAAGGTAGGCAGCACCGAGCAACATGGCCGTGTGGGCGTCGTGTCCACAGGCGTGCATGATGCCTGGACGTTGTGAGACATAATCGATCTTGTTTTCCTCGTGGATGGGCAGCGCGTCCATATCGGCGCGCAGGGCAATAGTGGGTCCTTTACCATTTCCCAACCATCCGATCACGCCGGTGCGCGCCACCTCAGTTTCGTGGGGAACACCCATGTCGTGTAGTGTTCGGGATACAAAAGCGGCGGTCCGATATTCTTCGAAGGATAGTTCCGGCCACTTGTGCAAGGTACGGCGGATGTCGCTGAGGTTCGGGGTGAGAGCGAGGGCTTCGTCAAACATGAGGGTGGGATGCAGTTATGATCGGTTGAGGGCGTGAGTGAGTGTTTCTGCAATTAAGGGATAAGCTCGATACTGGCCTCGACAACGGGAAGATTTTCGGCGGCGAACCGAGCCTGGAAATGACGAATAGCTTGTTCCAGCGCCTCGATGGGATAAAGGTTGAGGATGCGAAGGGCAGCCGCTGTTATCAACAGCGATTTGTTAGTTCGCGTGATACGCACACTACCCTTGGTTGGCGCAAGCACTACTTTGTGTGCGTCAGTGAGGATATCTGCAAATTCGGGTGTGGTAATGAGCACGTCCTCATCGGTCATGTTTGCCAGATGAGGCTGGACCTTGCTCAAACCATCTTCTGAGAGTAGCACCAATGCATCTGGTTTGGCAATCCCGGTGTAGTGAATTTCGGTGGGGCTGAAGATGATCTCGCTGATGCTGTGTCCTGATTTCACAGTGGTTGGGTAATCATCCCGCTGTGTTACCCACAGACCAGATAACACCCCGGCTGAGCCGGCCGCTTTGGCCGCTGATCGTATCTTGGCGCCTGCAGAGCCGGCCACCACCAAATGAAATCTATGTTCGAGCCGGGCAGAGAATTGGGGTTCGACGGCGCGGATCGGCAACGTCGCTTGGCCTGCGACGGATTGGCCTTGCAGGCGCAGGCTCTTGGCATATTCCCCCGGCTCCAATTTCTGGATCAACCCCGCCTCCATGCCTAACACCTCCAGGGATCCCAGCAACTCCTTGCGCCCGAAATCATTGTTGAGTACGAAGTAGGCGGTACACAGTTCCCATATATCGAGCAATGAAAAACCATCAAATTCGAATGCTTCTGCCATGCGTTCGGGTAAATCTTTGTCGAAAGAGGTGCCGCGATACACGTAACCGGCGCCATTGACTGCTACTGAGGCGCACACATCCAGTGGCTTCTCCAGGTTGCCGGCCCGGGTACTGGCCGTGATCGACCCTTCGGGTGTGGTGACCGAATGCTCGCCACCGGTCATGCCGAAATTGAAGTTATTGAATACCAGCACGGTCACGCCTATGTTGCGGCGCGCGGCATTGATGATATGCGTTCCGCCGATGCCGGCGCCGCCATCGCCCATGAGCACGATCACATGCAAATCGGGATTTGCCAGTTTGATGCCTGTGGCATAGGCAACACTGCGGCCATGTAAGCCATGAAATGCGTTAGTTGAAAAAGCCTGGTCGCTGAGACCCACACATCCGATGTCACTGACGAGCACGACTTGTGTCGGATCGATCTGCAATTGCTGCAGAGCAGTGTTGAGGTGGTTGAGAATCAGGGTGTGTCCACATCCTGGGCAAAAGGGATCAGGCCGCTCGTTTTTGTAAGATTTGATCGGCAGGAGTTGTACTTTAGTTGATAGAGTCATTTTTAGAATATCAAAAAATGAAGATTGAAGATTGGACGTAGCAAAATCAGATGTACCGAAGTTCCTCGAGGAGTTTCAGTTTTGAATCATTTGGCTCTTGTGGATTTCATGTAGTTGCACCTCATTAAATATGAAGACGTGAAACGTGACGTCGTCTCACCCGGTCATTTTTCACGTTTTACGTTTCACATATCAGCCAAAATCAGTGTCATTCACACGAAATCAAGCTGGACCAATCATTTCTAAGAAATTTTCTGGAGTGATGAGTTCTCCGTCGACGCGGGTGAGCCCTGATATCTTGGGGGCCGACAGCAGGTTGAGTGCAGCATGGCGGAAGAGTAAGCGCTCGATCTCCCGAATGTATTGCCCGTGGTTGAGTTCGGCCACGATCACCTGTTGGTGTCCCTCCGCAGCTTTGATGATCAGTTTTTCTGGTACCGGCCACATGGTGTGCAACGTGAGGGCGCTGGCAGGATGGCCGCTAGCACAGCTGTGTTCTACAGCCTCGCGCATGGCCCGCGCCGTGGTGCCATAACTTATTAAGAGTGTCTTGGCGCCTTCATTGCGGTCTAGCTGAGCGAACGCCATCTCGTTTCGATGCCATTCGATTTTCACCCGCAGATGTTCGTTCAAGCGCCCCACCTTGGCCGAGTCCTTGGTGAGAAAGCCGTGCTCATCGTGGCTGGAGGTTGTGAAACGGGTGATATGCGGCCCGCCAAAGGGACTGGTGGGTGGCACAGCATCGATGGGATCGAATTCGTAAGGCAGGTAGGTTTCCTCGGGACGCAGGCGGGGGTCTGGTTTGCCGGTGGCCACGTTGATGCGGTTCTGGGAGCCATTAGGCGCGGGAATAGTCTGTTTCACTGTAGGCCGGCGCCCCACATGTACATCTTTGTAGTCATGTACATCGACAGTCGCCATCGACATAATCAATTCCTTATCTGGTAGCAGGAATACCAGGGTGCGGAATCGCTCTGCCAGATCAAAGGCGCGTTGTGTCAAGGTGTAGCACTCGGCCACGGAGGAGGGGGCCAGGGCGATGACAGGATAGCCACCACTGGTTGCCCACCGAACGAATTGGATATCCCCCTGAGACACGGTGGTTGCCCCTCCTGTGGCCGGCCCCATACGCATCACATTCACCACAACCAGAGGGACCTCGCCCATAATAGCCAGACCCAGGTTTTCAGAATAGAGTGATATCCCCGGGCCGGAGGTCGCGGTCAACGGTCGGGCACCGGCCATGGCGGCGCCGATGCACATGCTGATGGCACTGATCTCATCCTCGGTTTGGATACCAACCCCCCCCTGCTTGGGTAACTCCCGCAACATGTGTAGCAAAATGGGTGTCGCTGGGCTGATGGGGTACCCGGCAAAAAAATCACACCCGGCGCTTAGAGCAGCACGGGCGATGGTGGTGGCGCCATCTACATATTCACGAGCCATTGTTCAAGACTGCTCCATTGCAGAATTTGCAAGAGTGTATTTACGCGGCCACAATAGTTGTAACGTATCAACAATCAGAATCTGTAGATCCAAGTTCCACAGCAGGTGCTTCTCGACACCGCACAATGAGACAGAACTGGATACCGGAAAACGGGAATACAGGTATTCCGGGTAGCTTGCGCCTCGCTATTTGCTCAGACGGTGTATCCAAATCTACTGGTAACTGGTCTACAAGCGCATCGACATGTCACATTTTTGATCTACAGAGAATGCGTAATAATGATATAGATCATACCCTAAACACACTATTCCTGGCTAGAATAGGGATAGCACTTACCCTACTTCCTTACCGCCCTCCGAGGAGGTGCTTTATGATCGAAGAAGCTCCCAACACATTTATCCTGTCTGAAAATGAACAGGAAATGGTAGATTTACTCAAAGGTGAAATGGGGCTGGACAGCAACGAAGAGGTCATGAACTTATTGGTACGCCAGGCCATCAAGCGTGTTGCCATTACTTGTCCCCAATGTGGCCACTATGCCGCGCTCAAAGATGAAGACAAAGCTGAATGTCGTTCTTGTCTTTCAGTGATCACTCTGAGCGAAAGTCTGTGGGAAACCAGCCAGCAAGTTACAGCTGAATAGTTTAGACGTACCGCGACATGAATATCGCGGTACGTGACTGGTAGCTATCCCACCAGAAAGTACGGGATCTACTCCTGCGTTACTTCCGCAGTCCGCACTTTGGCAACCGCTTTCGCCACAGTCATCACTGTGATAGCGAGCCAGAAAATAGACCAGACGCCGGTGAGAATGCCCGCCAGGGCGATCAATGTTTCGTTTTCAGTAGCCTTGTAGCTGACGCCATCAGATGTGACTTCGATGTACCCGCGCGGTGTCGCTTTTCCGCCCCCTCCGCCCCCGCCCCCGCCTTCACCTTCGGTGCCACCACCGTAACCATAGCCGTAACCATACATCACGTCGGCCACCGGAATAATAGTAGTTTCACCTTCGCCGCTGGGTTCACCGAAAACGCTGGTAACGTCGAGATCGTCTATCATCTGCTTAATTGGGTCTAGAGCTGAGTCTGGGAGGGGTTCCATACGGTAGGGTCTCCTGATAAAAGGTTGAGTTAGGCGAATTTCAAGAAATCATGATCCAGAAATATGCGCTATTGAGGAATTCGCTTGAGACTTTTTCAGGTTGAACTGGATCATTATTCTGCCGAAAAGGCCTTAAGCATCTGTTGGGGGTGGGTGAAGGAAGAAGCAACTAGTTCATCGTGGCGCAAATAGTCGTGCGGTTCGTAGCAGGCGATTCATCGCCGTGACAGGCGCACAAAAGAGCTAAAGCGCTTACTACAAACTACCTCCTTAGGTGTGCCGCTTTGCGCTAGCGGGATGATCGCCACGCCCAAATCGACGCGACCATCATGATGCCTATGCAGCTTGCGGCGAATGCAGCAGCACCTGTTAGCATGCCATACAGTACCTGCTTGCTGGGAATTGGCAGTGGCAGACGTTCTTCAGTTTCATCTTGATATTGCACAACCACTGCGGTGGGCGAGATGTGCACGAATCCAGCTTTACCTTGGCCCGCCTGGCCGGCTGGCATAGACCATCGTTTGCCGCTACGTCTGGCAACAGGTTTCAGTGTTACATCACCCACTGCCAGGGCCTCGCCCACCAGTTCGTCGTCAATTGTTGTGCCGGAGTCTGCGGTGATATTTACTTGAGTAGTCATTGGGTACTATCCTAAGAGTGTTGGGGATCAGTAGTTTTCGATTCATTAGTACTCCCAGATCAACCACCTCACCACGTATCCGCAATGCTATTTCAGCATATAGATCGTTCACAATTCTATTCCAGTGCGTTGGATAGCGGCGCAAAAAGACTCGCTTGTCAATTCCATATCGACCAAATCTACTTCGATATCTTCGATAACGCTCCCTACCAGTTCGCGAATTCGAGTAAGTAGCTGTTCGCGTTCGGCGACCTCTGGCGGCCTCTATTAATTTCTTTCGCTTGTGGGGTGACAGCGTTAAGGCTGCTGACATGAATAATGCCTTAAAAACGAGCTATACACAACTATCGGGAATATTATCCTAGAGCATAGCATATACAAGCTTCCTTGCGCTGCAATACGTATCCCATTGTCGAAGGATTACTCGATCATTGTCAAGTCATCCTCGCCTGCACTGAAGGGCTTCTCGCTCACAACAACAACTCTGCCATCACTCTGACAGTTTCACTATCAAAGGTGGCGATGTTCAGTGTGGTGATGGGGCTCTGCTGCCATCGTTGCAGACGTTCAGCAATGCGTGCCTTGGGGCCACACAGGGCTACTTCATCGACCAAGTTGTCGGGCACGGAGGCATGGCCGCCCCCTTGTTACCCGCTAAAAAGTGATCTTGAATCTGATTGGCGGCGTCCTCATAGCCGTAACGACAGGCCAGGTTGTAATAGAAATTCTTCTCTTTAGTACCCATGCCGCCCACATACAACGCCAACAAGGGTTTAATCTGGTTGCGGCTAGCCTCCACATTATCACCCACGACGACAGGTACGGTAGCGGAGATATCGAAATTTTTCCAGCCTTTACCGCCACTGGCCTTGGCAAAACCGGCTTCAATAGCTTCACGGTAGACCGCGTCAAAATGATGCGGAGAGAGGAAGAAGGGCAACCAACCATCGGCGATCTCGGCGGTGAGTTGCACATTTTTGGGGCCGATAGCGGCCAGGTAGATCGGCAGATCCGCACGCCCGTGTAAAATGCTTTTGAGTGGTTTTCCCAAACCGGTGGCGCCCTTTCCTTGATAGGGGATCTGATACTGAGTTCCTCCATGACGGAGACGGTCTTCGCGTGTGAATATCTGGCGGAGAATGCTGATATATTCGCGCGTGCGTGCCAGCGGCTTGCCGTAAGGCCGGCCATGCCAACCCTTCTACTACCTGTGGGCCAGATACGCCCAACCCCAACAGCATGCGTCCCCCTGAGAGCTGATCCAGGGTCATGGCCGTCATCGCTGGTGTGCGGGCGGGCATTTGCAGGATGGCCGTGCCCATGTGAATGGTGGAGGTCAGCGCCCCCAGCCAGGCCAAAGGCGTGACGGCATCGAAGCCGTAAGACTCCGCCATCCATATAGCGTAATACCCCAAACGCTCGGCTTCAAGCACCCGTTCGATGGGCAGGGCAGATCGATGGTGCGTCCAGAATAGCCGAGATTGAGGCCGAGGCGGAGAGGGGCGTTGGGCATGAGGGGGTCCTGTGGCGGATAGGTGACAGGGTGATGAGGTGATAGGGGGCGGGCACTGCGGTGGATGAGCTTGTGTGGCCTACCTGGCGAGTTCCACGGCTATCCTAATTTTAGGCCGGTGGTTAGTTTGTTATTGACTTCGCGTAGGATGTGGGCGGATAGCTTGTTTTGATTGGTGCTGATGTAGGTGGCGACAAGGGCTGGGCTGGTTTTGGTAAGTTCGCGTAAAGCCCAGGAGATGGCTTTGGTGTCATAGGATCTCGTTCATGCTTGACCTGATCGACAAGAATGAACGTATGCTCAGCTATGGCAAAACGCTTGTCTCGGTTCATGGGCACGGTCATGACAAGGGAGAGGCGGCGGCTCCAAACATCCTCGTCGATAATCAAGAGGTCGAGATAGCGCAAGCGTTGGTCGGGTTTAGCCAGCATCCAGGGAGGGAGGATCTTCGTTCCCAGGTAATCACACACGATCCAGTTATCGATATCTACACGCCAATGTTCGAAGTTTTCCCAAGCCAACAGATCGTCGATCCTTTTTTTGTAGCGCTCCAGTAAGGCCAGACTCAATAGCCGCTCATCACGTGATTCGCCCGCCCAGAGAGCTTCGGTAACGGCCAATAACGCATCTCCATCGATTTGCTTGTGATGCTGTTGCCAATCCCGGGCAATGCGCTTGATATCAGGCATGCGCACACCCCACACCTGCTGTTGCGTCGGCCCCACACGCTGCGAACCGGCCTGGTAATCAGCGTCGGCGCAGGCCAGGAGTTGTGCGCGTAAGTGTGTCACTTCTACCTGAATCATTGAGCGTCTATCCTCCTCGTGCCGCACAAGTTCGGTTTCCTTATTTATCGATTTATGGGTTTCCTACAACAGGCCGTTCGGCTTATGATCTTCCCGTTGCAGGCCATCGCGCAAGCGTATGAGCAGAT
This sequence comes from Chloroflexota bacterium, assembly GCA_003353825.1. The sequence goes on along the minus strand of PIVW01000052.1, from coordinate 4,994 downwards.
CGTGAAGATCGTGCAAATCGCTTTCGACCAGACCAGCCCAGGGTTTGAAAAACAGGCGGTCGGTTTCTTCCTCTACCTGTTGGCGATAATCCCGTCCCGGTTCTGTCACGACCAGCGCATCATCCGGCCCTTCGATGTAGGCTCGTTTTCTCAGCTCGACTAGAGCATCGCGGTACGCTTGTCGGGGTTGCATCCTCCGCACCAATTGTATGTGCAAGCTCTGTAACGAGTTAGCCCGGCTTCGTATCAACAGGGTGAGCGCTTCCACAGCGAGGCCCGTTAAACCACAGGGCTGCCAGGCGGCGATATGACAATCATCCCGATAGGCCGCCAGACAGGAGATACATTGTTCTATGAAGGGGAGGGAAGGCGTGAGCTCAGGCATGAGCTTGTAACTACGGGTGATGGCCGCAGGAGCCGCCGCAGGGAGCACCAAGAGGCTGGCTTGTACCAATCGCTCGAGAGAGTGGGCCAATCGTTCACCCTCCTGTGCAGAGAGGGGATCAAATGCCACCATGACAGATCGTAAATCAGCAATGAATTGGTCTACTTCCACTCGCCCGGTATCGGTCAGACAAAACGTGCCCGCTGGCTGTTCCAGGAGATAAGCTTGCTCCAATGCCTGGTTCAAATGTGGCCGGTATCGCCCGGCACTATCATAAGGGCTGAGATGCAACAAGCCTTCGATGGTTGTTGACATCGGTTCAAACGCACGTACGCGCAATAGCGTAAACCAGGACCAGCCGCCTATACCGGTTTCGGTTTCATAGTGCCTGAGGGTTGGCGACAGATGTGCGGTTAACGACGCGCCCACTGCAAGCATCAACCGCCAGATAACCAGTTTATTTGAGTTGTCAGACATACAGGCGCCTCCTCGGTGGCGATGCTCTATACGTCGTAAGAACATGATCCATTTATAAGATCATCATAGCAGATGAACCATGTACCTGTCCATCATGCTCTGTGAGTTAACAAAACCAATCTCCCGTTATCTAGTTCCAACTTGCTACAACGACGAAGAGACAAACGCCTAAAGACGACAGCGATTCCGCCTCTCTCCTTTTGTCCCTTCGTCTTGATTTATTACTTCATCCATTTACCAGTGATCGTAGCGTACCAGTTCTGACAGATCTTTGCGCTCCTTGGGCCCAGGCTCATCCGCTGGATAGCCTAGGGGCGTAAAGGCGACAGGCTCGACACCGTAAGGGATACCCAGGATCTCGCGAGTAGCTTTGATCTCAAAGGAAGCGATCCAACAGGTGCCCAATCCCAGTTCTGTCGCAGCAAGGGTAAGATGATCCATAGCGATGGCAACATCGACATCGCCATAGCGCTTGCCATCGCCTCGTTGCCAGCTTGCAGATGGGAGGGCACAAGCACAAATAACGACTGGCGCCTGAACGAACCATTCGTGGTAATAAATACGTTGCAGGTCCGCCTCATGCCCTTGCGAACGCAGGACGATGAACTGGTAAGGTTGGAGATTGGTGGCCGAGGGGGCCATACGTGCAGCGTTCAGCACTTTGAGTAGCTTCTCCTCCTCGACAGGATCGGGACGATAAGCGCGGCAACTGTAACGTTTTTGGATTAATTCGTAGAAGCTCATTTTGTTTGCTGGGAGTTGGGGATTAGTTTTTGGAGATATGAGATGGGTGGTTGGTCACAGGCAGGGATCGCTGAAATTGGCAAGGTTTACGCACAATGTCCGAACCCTCTTGGCAACATGATTTGCAGGGGGGCCGTTTCTAAAGGGACTCGATCAACTGGCTTGCAGTGACCTCATTATCCCACGACAAAATCACGTTGTCTATGCGCTAGATCAGGTTGAGCGCGAAAAGATAGAGAACTGAGCGCACTTTTCAGGTGCTCATACACCTAACCCCTGCCGCAACCTCTCCCCAGCCTCTTGCAATGTCTCTAACCGTTTAGGATAGGCAAAGCGCACGCTACGTTCGCCATAACCTGGTTGCGAGTAGAGTCGATTGGCAGGCACAACCGCCACCCCCACATCGGTCGTGAGCCAGCGCCCAAAACGATCGGCGTGCCAATCGGCTTGAGGAATATCCAAATCGTTGTAGTCGGCCAGAACATAATAGGCGCCCTCAGGTTGGACGGCATTAAATCCCACCGAATCGAGAACCTCCATCATGACCTTTCGGCGATCATGGTAGTCCAGTCGCATTTGCTCATAATAACTTTCGGGAAAATCGAGGGCGGTGGCAGCAGCGGCCTGCAGAGGTGTGGCAGCGCAAATAGTCAGAAAATCGTGGACAGGACGTACGGCTGCAGCCAAAGTCTGTTGCGCGATCACATATCCCAAGCGCCAACCGGTGATGGCAAATGTCTTACTCAGTCCGCCGATGGTGATGGTACGCTCACGCAGGGGTTCGAGGCTGCCGGGACTGACATGTTGGCGGCCATCATAGAGGATGCGGTCATAGATCTCGTCAGTGATCAAGACCAGGTCGTTCTCCACCACCGTACGGATCACCCCGGCCAATTCTTCTGCGTCGAATACACGTCCTGTGGGGTTGTGGGGTGTGTTGAGGACGAGGGCGCGCGTGCGAGAGTTGACCGCTGCGGCCAGTCGATCAGGGTCCAGGCGGTAGTCAGGCCGTTGCAGGGGTACAGCTACCGGCTCGGCGCCGGCAAAGTGGGCGCAGGGATGGAAGGATTCGTGCGCAGGTTCGATGATGATGATCTGGTCACCGGGGTCGAGCACTGCCAGCATAGAGGCAGCCAGCGCCTCACTGACGCCACACGTAACGGTGATATGTACATCGGGGTCCACCTGCCAGCCCAACCGGGGTGTATATAATTCGGCCAGCTTTTGCCGCAGCAGAGGATGTCCCCAGGTGATGGAATACTGATTCTCACCCGCGCGAATGGCCTCGACCGCCGCTTGTTTGAGTGCCTCCGGTGTATCGAAATCGGGATAACCTTGACTGAGATTGATGGCGTCATGTTGGATGGAGAGGCGGGTCATCTCGCGGATAACCGACTCGCCAAAATGGGTGACACGGGTGGCTGTTTGCATGTGTATTGCTCTTTGGCTCTGAAACTGGTAGTCGAGGATGAATTATGTTCATAAACGACGATAGACTATGGAGGATGGATGACTGTGTGCTTGCTATTATAGCATTACGGCTAACGACGCCCCACCCACCAGAAAATGGCAATCGCCGTCAAGGAGAAGAGAGCGGAGATGAGATAGAGTGTAGGAAGGTGGTTGGCAGCGACCAGTGTCAAACCCAGTATGGGGCCAAGTGCTAATCCGGCATCGTAAGCGGTTGCATAAGCGCCCAGAAAAAGCTGCGGACGAGAGGATTTCGCGGCGGAGGTTGTTGCAGCCGCACCCAACGAAACTGTGACTCCTGCCCCTGCTAAAAAGACAATCGCCAGGAAAAGCACAGCCAGCAAGCCAGGCGTCCACAATGCAGCAATCAATGCCGCAACCGATAGAACAGAGAGGAGCAATGCCAGCAAGCCCTGCCCCATGCGATCTGAAATCTCGCCCAACAGTGGCCCCACCACTAGGTCTGAGAGCCAGCGCAGGGAGATAAGCATGCCGGTGATCGCGCCGAAACCCACACCCAACGTCGCCACCTGATTCTCGCTAACGCGGCTGGTCAGGAACACTGCGGCGGTGGCCACGAAAATGGCACCGGTGGCGATCTGCAAGAATGTTGCCAATAGCACAGACCACTGCTCGGGCGTGCGCAATGTTTGTAGCCAAACACGCAGGGGTGGGCGTTCAGTCTGTACGGGTTTTAGCATATGTTCGGGCCAACGAATGACCAAGGCCAGGGGGATGGCCAGAGCTACAACCAGCGCCACACCGAATAGAGCAGCCTGATAGCCATAGACATCGCGTAGGTAGCCCCCCATGAGCACGGCAGCCGCCGCACCAATGCTAATCACCGCGCCCAACAAACCCATCAAGCGCCCGCGTGATGCACCCGGACCCGCCCAAACCGCGTGATACCCGCCCAAGCGCAATCCCGACCAGGAAACACCCCAGCCCAGACGCGCCAACAGAAAGATGAAGAAGCCCAAGCCCATGCCGTACGACACCGTCACGATCAAACCCAGCACTGCCGAACCCACAAAAGGCCAGCGCACGCCCCAGCGCTCGAACAACATACCGACAGGCGTGTTCACCACCAGACGGATAATGCGATTGACACTGAGTAAGATACCCACCTGTGGCAAACTCAGACCTAGATTCTCCGCCTCCAATGGCAACACACCGTAGAGCAGCGAGTCGCCTGTGATGCAAAGGGCGATCACCGCGCCGGAGATCAGCACCAAGCCTTCGGGGCGGCGGGAGGAAATAGTGGGGGAATCAGCGACCATGATGTAGTGTACATCAGTTGATAAAAAACCTGGATATCAGTAGCCCCGTACAATAGACAACACATCTCGCCCATCCTCGCTCTTTGGGCGCGATAAATCACAAAATCATAGCCCATTGTATGTTATGATAACAGTACTATGACTGCGGACGCCCTCTTCATCACCGACCAGGTGCAAATCCCTACCAGCGAACTGATTTATCGCTACGCGCGAAGCGGCGGGCCGGGTGGTCAGCATGTCAATCGTACCGAGACCCAGGTGGAGTTGCTGTGGGATATGCCGACCTCTCCTAGTGTGAGTGAGCATGTGCGCTTGCGGATCATGGCTGCGCTTGCCAATCGCATCGACAAAAACGGTGTGTTGCACCTACGGTCGAGTGAAACTCGTAGCCAGGAACGCAATCGACAGGATGTGACCGCGCGCTTTGTCTACCTGCTGCAAGAGGCTCTCAAGCCACGACGCAAACGCAAAAAGACGCGTATCTCAAAAGCAGCAAAAGCACGACGCCGGGAACAGAAACGGGTAGTGGTTACATGTTGACTGGTAACATATCTAGAATTATCTGTATTAGGCAAATACATCTTGCACAAATGCCCTCCTCTTTTTCGGAGTGGATTTGCCGAACGACGGGGTTTCAC